>QQUL01000076.1 GCA_008501565.1 Armatimonadota bacterium | reverse complement strand
TGTCGCAGCGTTTCGATCATCTCGCCCACCTCGGCCTGGGTTGCCAGCACCGATTCCCGGGTTGGTTCGAGGTGTACGTTCTCACCCGTAGCGACGGACATCGCCTCGGCAGTTGCTGGTATCTCACCGTTGAGAAGTTCCCACACCATCGCGTAGAACTCGAGCTGGGCCTCCTTGTCGGACAGATAGGTGCCGGTCTTCCAATCCACGATCCGCGGTCCTTCGTCGGAGTCGAACACCGCGTCCATGCTTCCGCGCAACGTGATCCCCCCTCCGGCGTCAAGGTCGAACTCCATCTCGGCCTCTCGAAAGCCGTCGATCGGTAACGCCTTGAACCGGTCATACAGGGCCTGGACCTCAAGGACGACGGCATCGAACTGAGAGATACTCATGCCGAGCTCACCCATCATGGCGCCCAAATGCGTGCCGGCGGCAACCCGACATGCCCGATTGAAGTCATCAACCGGGATCTCACCCTCATCAAGGTGGGTCGCAAATATCTTGTGGGCAAGCTGTCCCTTGAGTGAGGCGACCTAGGGCTTCCCATAGAACCCCTGGAGCCGCCCGAGAGCCCGCTGCGGACATTCGAGGTATGCGGTGTAGAGGGTCGCCGAGACGTTGAACGAATCGCCGGTTGCAAGATGGTCAAACATGCCCACAACGACATCGTACGACAGGTCGAGCGACCTACTGGTGAATCAACCCCGTATCTGGACCTCATCCATATACTCGCCAAACGGCCAAAGCCCCTGTCGGAGCCCGAATGTCCACGTCCAGAAGACACATCACACTCTTCATCGCGGTTCCCGTGATGCTGCTGCTGTTGCCGCTTTCGATCTACTTCGTTGACACCGCGTCCGCTTCGGATCAGGCGGCACGAAACGTATCCATCGAAGGAACCGACGTTTCCCGTCTCCCCGCCGACGAGGTTGCCGCCGTCGCCGACGAATATGCAGACACCCAAACCGGCAACACGATCACCGTGTCGGTCAACGACAAGCAATTCACTCTGGACCCTGTTGCAATCGGTACATCATTCGACACGGACACTGCCACTCGAAAGGCACTCGACGCCAACAAGGATGGGCTGAGCGGCTGGCTACGTGCCTTTTCCGAAGCTGTCGACGTGCCAGTCGAAGGTTCAATAGACGAAGAACTACTCGCTGACAAGTTCACTGAATGGGAGACGGCGGCGATCCCCAACCCGGCCTTCGAGGGATCCGTCACGATTTCCAACCAGACCGCGATCGTCGAGTATCCGCACTCCGGACTCGCCATTGATCGCGATGAAGCGACCAAGCTGGTGACCGACGCCGTGATGACCGGAGCGACCGAAGTCATTGTTCTCCCCATTGTCGACAACGAACCAACCCTCACGGACAGCGACCTGGATGCGGCGGGCACACGGGCCCAGGAGATCATCGATCGCGGGGTAACGCTCACCAACGATGAATACGGATTCACATTCGAAGTGGCCCCGTATTCGATGGCACAAGCCCTCCGGGTTGACATCGTGAAGGAAACTCCCGCGACGATCGAGTATTCGATTGACCCGGCCGTCATCGCGCCTCTTGCAGAGGGCCAGCGTGAGAACCTTGAGATCGATCCTGTCGATGCCTATTGGGACATCATCGAGGTCGACGACTTCGAGGACTGGGACGAGAACTACGAGATCAAGGACAGCCCCCAAGAAGACGTCGAAGGGCTTCCCGAGAATGATGTGATCGAGCTGGTTCCTTCGAAGATGGGGACAAGGCTCGACGTCAACCTCGTTGTCGAGGCCGTGCAGGCTGCCGCCCTCGGAGACGGCACCGGCGAGCTTGTACTTGAGTTCACTGCCGAGCCTGCGTTCTCGACCGAAGATGCTCTCGCATACGGCGAGCTCTACGAGGTGTCGGAGTTCACGACGTACAAGCCGGGGACAAACCGTGCCCACAACATCGACTTGATGGCGGACACAATCGACGGACACATGGTGATGCCGGGCGAGGTGTTCTCCGTCAACGAATTCATCGGGCGAAGGACGCTTGAGAAGGGCTACAAGTACGACTGTGCCATCGTGAGCGGTGAGCTGTCCTGCGAGAACGACCCCGTCAATGTCGGTGGGGGCGTGAGCCAATTCGGCACGACGATCTTCAACGCCATCTTCTTCGGTTGCTACGAGGACGTCGAACACCAGCCCCACAGCATCTACTTCTCCAAGTATCCCGAGGGCCGCGAAGCGACGCTTGGATATCCGTCACCGGATGTGGCTTTCCGCAACAACACGGAAGCCCCGGTCATCATCAAGACGAGTCACACGAAACGTTCGATCACCGTCACCTTCTTTGGGAACAATGGCGGGATGATCTGCGATTCGGAGCGTTCCGAGCGTACCGGATACACGAGCCCGACAGTCTCGTACCAGACCGATCCGGAGGTATTCGTCGCCCCCGGCCAGGAGAAGGTCAAGTCGAAGGGTTCCGGCGGCTGGTCGGTCACGGTCACGAGGGTCTTCTACGACCCCCAGGGCAATGAGGTTGATCGTGAACCGTTCTATTGGCGCTACCGCGGAGAGAAGAACGTCATACTGCTCCATCCGTGCGATCCGCGAGTCGGAGGCAGCGGGGAATGCCCCGAACCGGTGCCCAACGTTGTCAGCATGTCCGAAGCGGCCGCTCGTGCAGCGATCGAGGCAGCCGGATACACCGCGTCCGTCGTGTATGTCGATGATCCGGGTGCGCCCGATCGTGTCGTCAGCCAGTCCCACGCCGGTGCCTACCCCGATCCGGGAACCGCGATCACGATCAATGTCGACAACACGGAGATCGTCCCTCCACCTGATCCCTGATCGGTCGAGATGCCACGAGTTATCGGGTCTCGTTCCTACACTCGTCGCAACACCAATACACCCCATCGAAACCACGAATGAAGCACCGTAGAGTCCTATTCATAGCGGTTCCGATCGCGATTCTGCTGCTTCCGCTTGGCATCTATCTCGTTGATCGCGCCGTTTCCGACGACGTGATCGCACGCAACGTCACGGTTGCCGGTGTCGAAGTGGGGGGCTTGAACACCGCCGACGCCACGGTTGCCGTCGAACGCTACGAAGGCGACCTTCGAGCCTCGACCGGTGTCTTCAAAGTCAACGATGCGACGTTCAAGCTGAGCCCTGTTGAGATCGGGCTTGACGCCGACATACCGACGGCCATCACGGCGGCAAGCTCGGCTCGCAAGACAGGTGGCCCCATTGCACGGTTTGCCGCGTGGATCGTTTCGTTCTCCAAACAGGAAGATATTCCACTCGACATCACCTTTGACGAAGAAGCAATCGACGACGTGTTCACGGCATGGGAAAGGACAGCTGTCGCCGATCCGGCGTTCGAAGGTGCGGTCACGATCGAAGCCGGCGTCGTGACACCGCAATATCCAGCCACGGGCCAGGGCATCGACCGAGCATTCGCCCGCACCCAGGTGCAGCGCGAGATGTCGCGCCTTGACAAATCCGGTGTTGTGGTACCCGTCATCGTCATCGAGCCCGTGCTCACCGATGCACAGATCGATGCTGCAGCGGCAGAACTCGCGGAGATGATCAACGACCCGATCCACCTCATCTCGACTGATGTGGGGTTTCGAGTCACCTTCACACCCGAACAGCTTGCATCTGCAGCGGTGGCTGAGGTTTCCGAGGATGGCACCGAGATGGTGACCCGGTTTGATGCCGAAACGGTCCTCAAGATCCTTGAACCCCGCAAGAGCGAGTACGAGATCCCACCGGTGAACGCTCAGTTGGACGTGGACTTCGAGACTGATGTGATCTCGGTCGTCGCCGGCCGATCGGGAACGCTCCTCGACGTCGAGGGCCTCATGGCGTCGATGAAGGAAGCGGCTCTCGGATCAGGAACCGGTGAGTTCCCGCTCATTGTGGGCGCCGAGCCCGATCTCACGACGGCCGAAGCACAAGCACTCACATCCCTGAAACCACTCGGTGGATTCACCACCCATCATCCCGCCCGTCAAAACCGTGTCATCAACATCCAGACCATGGCCGATGAAGTCGATGGCGCCATTGTCGAGCCGGGCGCCGTGTTTTCACTCAACGAATACGTCGGACCCCGCACCGAGGCGAAGGGCTACGTGGCTGACGGCGCGATCATCAACGGGGTTCCGTACTGTTGCGACCATCCGGCGAATATCGGCGGAGGTGTGAGCCAGTTCGGAACGACATTCTTCAACGCCGTGTTCTTCTCATGCCTCGAAGATGTCGAACACCAGCCCCACTCCCTGTACTTCGACCGCTATCCGATGGGGAGGGAAGCGACACTCGGAGTGCCCGGCCCAGACGTCGCGTTCCGGAACAACACAGAATCTCCAGTGATCATCAAGACCGCATACACCGACACCTCCATCACCGTCCGCATGTACGGGGACAACGGCGGACTCACATGCACCGATGTCACCTACGAAAAGGAGGACATCGTCAAGTTCGAGGAGGAACTTGTCGCTGACGAGCTTGACGAGATCGTCCCAGGCGAGCGGGAGAAGGAACGCTCCGGATCTGACGGGTTCCTTGTCCGCGTTGACCGAGTGGTGACCCGTCCCGATGGTTCGCAGGAGACGGACATGAAGCTGGTGTGGCGCTATCGGCCACTCACCGAGCTCTACACGGTGCATCCGTGCGAAGTGACAGGTGAACCGGTGAATTGCCCCGTCCAGCTTCCGTCACTGACCGATAAAACGTGGGAAGAAGCCCTCGGCATGCTTGATGAGCTTGGGCTTCTCGCCGCAAAGACCACCGGCTTCGTCGATGACCCCGAAAAGGACAACATCGTGTTGACGCAGGATCCTGCACCGGGCGAATGGGTTCCCCTCGGTTCGACGATCAAGTTGACCGTCGGCGTCTTCCAGGAGGAGTAGTTTCAGCGATCGCCGGGACTCGGACCACACTCAGGTTTCAGGAGGCGAGCGCAGCCATTCCGGAAGGAGTTCAACCCTCCGGGTAGAAGAGGAAGAAGTCTTCAATGAGCTTTGCCGTTGAAGCCTTGGACTGATCATCCCACGGCGCGCCTCGACCAACCACAAGCATGTTCTGATCCACGTACACCCTTGTCAGGGCCTGGTCAGCCTCGAACAACTCCGATGCGAGCTTTGCGGGAAAGGTCTCCGATGAGGAGGCTTCCTCGCTCGATGCGAACCCTTCTCCATCGGTGCCGGTCAAGCTGCGGTTCGTGGCAAACACCGCCGTGTCATCGACCACCGTTGTCGAGTCAACTTCGATTCGCTGTCCCACGGTTCCTCCGTTGTGATGGTGGCGGGATGCTAGTGGTCGTGCGCTGACACGAACAGTCGATCACCGTGCGGTCACACATGTGCATCCGGATGCAGAACGTCGCCAGACCCCACCACGTGGAGTTTCATCAGGTTCGTCGATGACGACTGATTGGGCGGAACCCCGGCGACCATGACCACGCCGTCGCCCGCAGCAGCGACTCCTTGCTTCACCAGCTCTGCTTCTGCGTTGGCAATCATCTCATCCGTTGATGACACCCGTTGCAGCATTATGGGTGTCACACCGCTGAGCATCGCCATGTGACGGTACGTCGATTCGATCGGGGTGAATCCGTAGATGCTTGCCTTCGGCCGGTACTTCGACAGCAGCCTCGCCGTCGTCCCGGATTCGGTGAAAGCGATGATCGACTCAAGACCGAGCCGGTCAGCCGTATCGACCGCGGCCTCAGCGGTTGCTGAGGCGAAGACAGCACCTTCCGCAATGTTCGACAAGCCCGAAGCGCGGCCGTAGTCATCGGAGATCTCGGCTTCACGCACGATGTCGGACATCAGCTTGACCGCTCGGGTCGGATACTCGCCGATGGCCGTCTCTGCTGACAGCATGACAGCGTCGGTGCCGTCGAGCACCGATCGGTACACATCGGTCACCTCGGCCCGAGTGGGGCGCGGACTGTGGATCATGGACTCGAGCATTTCGGTGGCGGTGATCGAGATCTTCCCTGCTGCGTTCGTGCGTTTCAAGATCTCACTCTGGGCGCGAGGAACGGACTGGATCGACAACTCGACACCAAGGTCGCCACGTGCCACCATCGCCCCGGTGCATTCCGAAAGGATGTCGTCGAGGTTCATGTATCCCACCGCCGTCTCGATCTTGGCGATGAGCGCCACATCGCCAGCAACCTCCCTGACCGAGCGAAGATCCGCTCCAGTCGTGACGAACGAAGCCGCCACCGCATCAAGCCCCAGCGTGGCTCCAAACTCCAGGTCTTCGACGTCTTTTTCGGTCACGATGGGAATCCTGGTTCTCGCACCAGGAAACACAGCACCCCGGTGGTCGTGAAGGATGCCGCCAAGTGTCACCGTCGCGGTGATGCAGTCCGGCGCGACATCGGTTGCAGTGAGAGAAATGATGCCGTCCGAGAGCAGGATCACACCACCAACTGACATCTCGACCTGGTCGAGATACGCGACGTGTACCTCGTCGGCGCTGCCGATGGCCTCCCCCGGGACGACCCGCACCGTGGCGCCGTCCTCGAGCTCGACACTCCCACCCGGAAAGGTGCCGACGCGGATCTTGGGTCCCTGTATGTCCTGCATGATCGCGATGGGGCGGTTCAGATCGGACGCAACCTTGCGAACGATGCCCACCCGGCGTGCGTGATCAGCCTGTGTTCCGTGGGAAAAGTTGATCCGTGCAACATCCATACCGCTCGCCATGAGCTCGGCGATGACGTCCTCTGAGCCCGTTGCGGGGCCCAATGTTGCGATGATCTTGGTTTTGCGTCGCATCAGTTGCACGATAGGGCTTCGCAACATGACAACGCGCGATGGCTCAATGCATCGATCCGATTCCCACCGAGCGCTGGAAACGATTAGCGTATGGTCGCGTACGATCGCACAGCCAGGTGCGTGAGCGCGCACAATCAAACAAGGGATGACAACAATGAAGAAGGCAATCCGACTCTTCATCATTGCGCTCGCGGTGGCCATGGTTGCCACAGCCTGCGGCAGTGACGATACAGCGGCTATCGAAGGCAGCACGGTCAAGGTTGGCGTTGAAAACGCCTACACACCGTTCAACTTCATCAATGAGACAACAGGCACACCCGAAGGGTTCGACTACGACATCTGGCGCGAGATCTGCTCGCGACTCAAGTGCACGGCAGAGTTCGTTGAAGCCGGTTGGCCAGCCGTGATCCAGGAGACAGGCGAAGGTGTCTACGACACGGCTGCCGACGGCATCTCCATCACCGAAGAGCGCAAGGAAGTCGTTGCCTACTCCGATGCGTACATGACGACGATCCAGCGCTTCATGGTGCGATCGGACGAAACCCGATTCACGACAGCTGATGAGTTCATCGCTGGCGACTATCGCCTCGGAACGCAGGTCGGTACGACCAACTACGAACTTGGTGTGGAACTGGTCGGTGATGCCCGTATCGACGCCTATGAACAGTTCGGCGTTGCCGTCGAAGCACTCATCAAGGGTGATGTCGACGCCGTGATCATCGATGATGTTGCTGGTCAGGGATACGTCGGCGCCAATGCCGATGCTACGAAGCTCCTCAGCGACGACCTTCAGTCTGATCCGCTCGGGTTCATCTACCCGAAGGACTCCAACCTGATTGAACCTGTCAACCAGGTGCTCAAGGACATGGAGGCTGACGGCACACTCGAGGCGCTGATCAAGAAGTGGTTCATCGACTTCGAGGGCTGAGCATCACATAGCTGAACAATAAGAAGGGGCTGGACCTGCGTCCAGCCCCTTCGTTCGTAACAAACTGTATGTTGCAGTCCACCACCGAAAGAACTCCATGACGATTCCCAAGACCATCGGCACAGACCCGACCCCGCCGGGGGCCAAGGTCCGCTATGAATGGTCCGGGTTCCCCTGGTGGTTCATCGGGATCGTCGCGGTCATTGCGTTTCCGCTGTTCAAAATTCTCACAGACGACACGTGGAAGTCCGGGTTCGATTTCATCAAGGACGGGCTCTCGCTGACGGTGATCGTCACCCTCGCCGGGTTCGTGTTTGCGATGGTTGTCGGGCTCATCGTTGCGGTTGGTCGGATGTCCAAGAACGTCGTTCTGAAGAACCTTGCCATCTTCTACATCGAACTGATCCGTGGCATCCCGGTGCTGGTCACGATCATCTTCGTGGGGTTGGTTGCGTGGCCCGAGCTCATGGGGGCTCTCGGTATCAGTGGACGGGCCGGCGTTGCCTCCCCGGTTGTGAAGGCAACAGTTGCCGTCGGAATCGTCTATGCGGCGTTCATCGCGGAAGTGCTTCGGGCGGGCATTGAGTCGATAGGTATGGGGCAGCGGGAAGCAGGGATGTCGATGGGGCTCACCAAGTTCCAGGTGTTTCGACTCATCGTGTGGCCCCAGGCGATCAAGAACATCATGCCAGCGCTCGGAAACGACCTGATAGCCCTCTTGAAGGATTCGTCGCTTGTCTCGATCCTGGCAGTCCGGGAACTCACACAGATGACAAAGCTATGGACAGGCCAATCGTTCCAGTTCATGGCCGGCTACCTGATCCTTGCTGCCTTCTATCTGCTGCTGACGGTCACCCTGAGTATCGGGTTGCAATGGTACGAACGTCGGATCTCGACTCCACGATGACGATGGACGCGGAACTCACGGTTGGCCTCGGGCCCCTGGTGGAACGGTTTGATCACGTGTCGATGGCCGTGAGGGACATCGAGGCAGCATCCGGGTTCGTGGCACTCGTAGCCGGGGAACGGTTCGACGGCGGCCTCAATGCAGGGGGAGATTTCCATTGGGCCCAGTTCCACCTCCCCGGAGGTGGAACGCTCGAGATGATCAGCGCCGTCGACAAGGATGATCCAAGCCACTTCATCAACCGCTTCATCGACGAGCGGGGTGAAGGTCTCCACCATCTGACATTCAAGGTCACCGACATCCGCGCAGCAGCGGCAGCCGCCACGGAGCTCGGCTTTGTCGTGTTCGGTCTCGACGATTCCGATCCGATGTGGAAGGAAGCGTTCGTCCATCCGAAGTCCGCCAACGGTGTACTCGTTCAGCTCGCAGAGTTTCCTCACGACTTCCACTGAGCACAAACCACATGCGTACGGCGATCGTCCCGATTCGAAGCTTCATGGGCATGACGAGGCTCGAGTCTGTCCTTGACCCGGAACAGCGAAGATCCCTCAGCATCGGACTTGCGGGACGATCGGTCGATGCGGCCATCGACGCGGGGCTCGAAACCCTCGTTCTTACGGGGGATACTGAGGTGGCGGCGTGGGCGTCGGAGCGGTGCGCTGTGGCGGTCGATGACGGTGGTGGCCTTTCGATTGCGGTGACGAACGCCGTGAATCGACACGCCCAACCCGAGTGGCTGGTTCTCCACGCTGATCTTCCATGCATTGATGGAGACCACATCAGACGCTTCAGCACCCTGGCAACCGAGTGTGGTGCGGCGATCGCTCCGAGCCTTGACGGCGGCACCAACGTGATCGCAGGCGCCGGTCCATTCGACTTCACCTACGGACCGGGATCGTTTCACGCCAACTTGGCGGGAATGCCACACGCCCGAATCAGTGCGCATTGGGCACTGAGCCTTGAGGTCGACACACCATCGCACTACGCGGCGGTGGTTGGTCTTGGGCTTGTACCTAGGCTCACGCCGTGACTGCTGACACACCTGCTCCCGATACGTTCGACGAACTCGCTCCTCCGCTGGCATCACTTGTGACGCCTCGCCGTGCCATGACGATCGGCGCACACCCTGACGATGCAGAGTTCGGCGCAGGAGCAACACTTGCGCGTTGGGCTTCCGAGGGCTGTGCGGTCACGATCCTCGTGGTCACCGACGGTTCGAAGGGCTCATGGAACGAGGACGAAGATCAAAACGCTCTCGTTGTGAGACGGATCAACGAACAAGATGCCGCGGCGGACGTTCTGGGTGCGCAAGCAACGATCCACCTCGGATACGTCGATGGTGAGCTGGAGTATTCGATGGCGCTCAGACAACGGATCGCGATCGAGATACTGAAGGTGCGGCCAGACGTCGTGCTGACCCACGATCCGTGGCAGCGCTACCAGATGCATCCGGATCACCGCGTGACCGGGCTTGCCGCCGTCGACGGTGTGGTAACAGCTCGCGAGCCTCTCGCTCTCACCGACTCTGGCCTTTCAGCCCACCGCCCGGAGGCAATCCTGCTGTGGTCAGCAGATGAACCTGACCACGCCGAACTCGTCGACGAGGAGTGGCTCGAGGTCAAAGTGAAGGCGCTGCTGTGCCATTCGAGCCAGGGAGAGACCACCATGGGAGGTGCCGATGTGTCCCCGGACCGTGCCGATGCATTCGCATCACAGATCCGCGCATGGCACACGACCAATGGCAAGAAACTCGGTGTCGGCCCGGCCGAAGTCTTCAAGAGGTTGAAGCCGTGAGGTCAAGAGTCCAGCTTGCTGGACTCCAAGCAACCCGACGTAGTCGGGATGCCGACGTCGGACGTCAGAGAGCAGACAGAGGGGAAGGGCAGAGGTCATGAGTGTTCTTGTGTTGGGGACCGGGATTGTTGGGTCGGCAGCGATATGGGATCTGCTTCGTCGCGGTCACGATGTTGTCGCTGCCGATGCAGATGCCGACGCCGCTGGTGTCGCAGCTGAACGGTTTGATGTCGAAGTCGCCACCTTCGATGTGACTGACGAGGAGGCGCTCCGCAGCCTTCTCGGACCCCATCAGGCCGTTGTTTCGGCCGTACCGTATCGCTATGGCAAGGTCGTTGCCGAGGCTGCCATCTCCGCAGGAACACACTATGTGGACTTTGGCGGGAATCCCACCGTGGTCGCCAAGCAAAAGGATCTTCACGACGATGCCGTATCCGCTGGCGCCATGGTCGTGCCCGATTGCGGGCTCGCACCCGGCCTGGCGAACGTCATGGCAACCCAGCTGATTTCCGAAGTCGCCGCCGGCGTGTCGATCAGCAGCGTTCAGATGCGGGTCGGTGCACTCCCCCAGCAACCAACCGGTGCGCTCGGCTACCAGCTTGCCTTCAACCCGGCCGGCCTCATCAACGAGTACGCAGAGCCTTGTGAGGTCATCGAGGATGGCGGGTATGCAACCGTTGAGCCTTTGACCCGCTTCGAAACCGTGGAATGGGACACCTGGGGGCCCCTTGAAGCTTTCTCGACGGCAGGAGGGACGTCAACCATGTGCCGTCTCCACGCCGGCCAGGTGACGGACCTCGAATACAAGACCCTTCGGTTCCCCGGCCATGGGCGGATCTTCCGGGCGCTGCTGGAGATGGGATTGTTCAGCGAAGATGAGGACGAATCCGGTGTCGCACCGCGCAGTGTCCTGCTCGCTGCTCTCGATCGTTCGCTCCCAAGGGGGAAACCAGATCTCGTGCTCGTGAGAGCATGGATCGACGCGGGCGGAGGTCGTTCCACGATGCAGATTGAAGATGTCGAGCGGGACGGGTTCACCGCTTTGGCTCGCACCACAGCCTTCCCGGCAACGGCGCTTGTGGACCTCATCATGAGAGGCCAGGTCGATCGTCCGGGGGTCTTGACCATGAACGAAGCGGTGACAGGGACTGAGCTTCTTCCGGAGCTCGAATCGGTCGGTATCGCCGTCGAGCGACGCTGATCGACACACCAGCTGGACGCGCAGCGGCACTAGTGTGGGCGCATGAGTTCTCCCAATGTCGCTGTCATTCCTGGAGGGACCGGATCGGTTGGTCGGTGCCTGATTCCACTGCTCCTCGACCGAGGCTTCAAGATCGCAACCACCTACCTGCTCCCAGAGGAAGCCGCAGAGCTCGAGGAGGCCGTTGACTACGACGAGGATCGCCTCATCATCCGTCGAGTCGATGCCGTGAATCCCGATGCGGTGGCCTCGTTCATGGCGGAAGCAGCAGATACCTACGGTCCATTCAATGTGATGGCATCGCTGGTTGGGGGCTGGGCCGGTGGACGGGATGTCGGCGAGACTGATGATGTGCGACTCGACCGGATGCTGGACCTGAACCTTCGTACGGCATGGAACACGACACGGGCTGCAATCCCCCACATGTCCGAGGACTGGGCGCGGATCATCCTCATGGGATCCAAACATGCACTGGACGCCCCTGCGGGTCAGGCCGCCTACAACGTCGCCAAGTCTGGCGTCCTTGCGCTGGCGAAGTCGGTGGCGACAGAACTACTCGACACGAACACAACCTGCAACGCACTTCTCCCCTCAGTGATCAACACCGACGCAACTCGTGCGGCTTTGCCATACGCCGACTATGTCAATTGGCCGCAACCCCAAGACATCGCCGTGGTGATCAACTTCCTGGCGAGCGAGCAATCGAAAGTCATCAACGGAGCGTTCATCCCCGTGTGGGGCACCGCCATCATCTAGTGGTGGACTACGACGTCATCATTGTCGGGTCAGGCTTCGGTGGCAGCGTCAGTGCGATGCGCCTCGCCGAGAAGGGCTACCGCGTCTGCGTTCTGGAGGCAGGGAAACGGTGGAACAACGAGGACTTCCCGAGGACGAACTGGAACGCCTTCAAATCACTGTGGTTTCCACGATTCGGAATGCGCGGGATCCAACGGCTCACTCTTCTCCCCGATGTCATGGCGCTGAGCGGCGTCGGGGTTGGTGGTGGATCCCTCGTCTATGCAAACACCCACTACGAGCCACACGATCGGTTCTACCGAGACCCTCAGTGGGCGGAAGTGACCGATTGGAAGGCCGAGCTCGCCCCCCACTACGAAACAGCACGGCGCATGCTCGGTGTGGTTCCCAATCCGCTCGAGACTCCCGCTGACAGCGTCATGCGAGAGATTGCCACCCGCGCCGGAGTGAGCGACACCTATCAACCGACGCCAGTCGCTGTCTTCTTCGGAGAGGCAGGGATCGAGGTGGACGACCCGTACTTCGGAGGTTCAGGACCACGCCGCTCCGGGTGCGTGGCATGCGGCAACTGCATGGTCGGGTGTCGCTTCAACGCAAAGAACACGCTCGACAAGAACTACCTGTGGTTCGCCGAGCGGCTCGGAGTCACCGTCATCCCCGAGCAGCAAGTCGATGACCTCGTCGCCATTGAAGGCGGTTGGCGAGTTTCCTCACAGCGTCCGGGAGCCTTCATCCGTCGCAACCGAATGAGTCTCACCTCCAGTCAGGTCATTCTCTCGGCGGGTGCGCTCGGAACAACCCGGCTCCTCCTCTCGCTGGCCGAACGAGGTCGACTGCCGAACATTTCTGACCGGCTCGGCTATCTCGTGCGGACGAACTCCGAAGCGATCCTCGGA
>QQUL01000304.1 GCA_008501565.1 Armatimonadota bacterium | reverse complement strand
GAGCCTGCCGGCAGCGTCGAAGGCGAGGCCACGGGGCTGACGGAATTGACCGGGTCCCGAACCCGTAGTCCCGTACCTGAATAGCTCGACTGTTGCGATCGGATCACCGGGATCCTCGCCAACGTCGTACACCACGATGGAGTTTGCCCATGAATCTGCCACATACATCCGGTGATCGTGGATTGCTACCCGCGACGGATACTCGAAATTGCCGGGACTGCTATTGCTCACGCCGTCAGTGCCGTACGAACCGATGTAGGTTCCGGTTTCGCTGTACCGGTCGATCTGGCGCCTGTCCGTGTCGGCGAGGTATACGTCACCGTTGTCAGGGTCGACGGCGAGACCGTACGGAGATTGGTGGCTGGTCGGATCTGCGAACACGTTGTTCTGTATGAACGGAACCGGTCCGATGAGATCGCCGAGCGATCCTTCGGCCGTGCTGTAGCGCAGCACACGCTTGTTCCAGTAGTCGCCGATGAGGACTGATCCATCCCGCATCGTGGCAGCCCCCCAGCCATAGAGACCGGCGTGGCCCGAGAATCCGACCGTTCGCACCGGAACGAGATCGAAATCGTCGACTGCTCCCGCCGGAGAGATGCTGAGCGTGGTTGCAGCAAGAACGAGGACAAGGACAAGTGCTCCAAGCCCGTTACCTGCCCCGTTCCAGTTCGCTCTAGTTCTCAAAAGAGAACCTCGTGGACGCGGGCACCTGAGGAATTGAGCTTGATGTTCCGGTAGTTCCCCGTTTTAGCGATATGCACGTTCCCCAAAGAGTCGACACCCACATCACGTGGATTATCGAGACCACCAACGTCCCAACAAACCCCACATCAACACCCGCAACCGCAAAACCACCACGAAACACAAGCAACGAAACAACAAGAACAAAGGCCAGAAGGGCCGCGAGAAACGGTCGGGATGTGTTGATGGCGGCGACGCCCACACCCGAAGAAGTTACAGTGCCGCCAAAGCAGCGCCGAAGATGCCTCACAGTCTCCCCAAACATACGGCGTGACCTCAGCCGTGATGGATCGATCTTTAGCCCATGGCGATCGGTTTCGCCATCCTCAAGTATACGCGAGCCAGCATTTGCGCGAAGGGGCGTTAGCTCGCATGCCGAGATGACTAGACACTTGGTGTGCCGGTGTTCACGGCAACGGCAGGTAGCCCTCGGTTCGACGGTCGATTGCAGCCACGCTCGCTCCACGCAGCGGTGTCCTTGGGCCTTCAGGTCGCAGAACGAGTTGGAACATGATTTCGGTTCTCAGAGACCCCACTACCGACACCCGGGGTTCATGGAGAGGGAGTCGGTGAAGTTCATCAGCTGGTCGGGGGTGAGGTCAGACTCGTAGCCGACCGGGAGTTCGACGCTGCACGCACCGCGTTCGATCGCCCATTCGACGGTCGCTGCGAGGTCTCCGACCCTGGCAGGGGCGGCAGTCTGATACGTGATCGGTGCCCCGAACGATTCGATCTCTGCATACATGTCCTCCATTCTTCCGCTGAGCGGTGGCCATCTGATCGAGTTGTTACCGAGCACACACCGTTCCCGGAGGACAAACCGGCAATAGTCCATGACGCGTGAAGTGGTCGATGGATCGACACTCGTGACTCCCGACGATGCAATTGCCTGGTACGGATTGAGAGCGAGGCTTGAGCGGGTCTCCTCCCACGCGAGGTGAGCATCTATCTGATCAAAGAGACACGCCAGATCGCCGTCAGCATCGAACCCGTGGGAGATCAGTTGGGAAACGGTTTCGGGTTCGGCAATATTGCGAATGAACGGTTCCGCATACACAGTGGTGCACCTGGTGATGGCTACATCTGCGATCTCAACGACTTCGTCGTACCTTTCGGCCAGTTTCGTCTGGAGCTCTGCGTAGGCGGTACCGAACTCATCGATCCAGAACTCTCCGATCGTTCCTCCGATCTTGTCCTGCGCATCGGACACGACGATTGGGGACCCACCGAGTTCCTTCGCCCAGTCTGGAGCATCAATTCCTGCACGGACGCGAAGCTTGATTCTGAGATGCTGCCCGGTGCGGCTGTTGAGCGCACGCACCTCCTCGATGGCAACATCGATC
The DNA here is from genome assembly GCA_008501565.1 of Armatimonadota bacterium. Classification (GTDB taxonomy): domain Bacteria; phylum Actinomycetota; class Acidimicrobiia; order Spongiisociales; family UBA5794; genus UBA5794. The sequence continues at coordinate 1,332 of QQUL01000304.1, read as the reverse complement.
GCGTTGTTTGAACCGATTGCGCCACCACGCTTGTCCTGCAGGTCTCGCCACGCAACATCCACGACAAATCCGGCAATGGGGCCAGCGAGTTCATCCGTTGGGATTCCGGCGCGATCAATGAGGCCAGCGAGGGGTGCCTTCACAAGAGTCGGCATCGTCGTCGAAGTCGATGTGGGCGCGAGTGTCACCGTGACCGGGGTGGTGGATATCGACACATCGAATCCTGGAGAAGTCGCGGATTCAGATTCTGCGCAACCGGCGATCACGAGCCAAAGTGTTGTTGCGAGAAGAGTGAGAGTTCTCTCGTTGATCTTCATCTTCCGAGAACGGACTCGTAGACGCGCTCGGTCGCCTCCGTTGCGCCGTCCCACGTGAATTGTTCGCGGACGATCCTCCCGAAATCTTGAGCGAGCGGCGCTTCGAGTTCATGGTTCTGCAGCGCCTGACCAATCGCACTCGTCAGAGCGCCTCGGTCGCCGGAAGGGAAGAGTCTGTGCCCCGGTCCCGGGTTGGTGATGATCTCGGCATGCGGCGGAATATCACTCGCGATGAGTGGCGTGTCGTACGACGCAGCCTCCAGCAACGTCAGTGGCAGACCCTCGAGACTTGATGGGAGGACGAAGACGGCGGCGTTCGTGTACAGCTCGTCAAGGAGGTCTCCATAGACGTATCCCGGCATGATGACCCTGGGATCGCGGGAACCGAGGAGGTTCAGACGGTCGACGAAATCGTCTGTGAAACTCGAACCGCCCGCCAACACAAGTCGTGCATCCGTGTCGACGTCACGGAACGCCTCCATCAGGAGATCGGGCGCCTTCTCTGGCACGAATCTTCCTACGAATAGAACGTAATCGCCTCCGACGAGGTCGAATTGTTTTGTGATCTCGTGCGGAGGTTTCTTGGTCGGAGGGATGACGCCATTCGGTATCACCCATGTGTCTCTGTCGTATTCGGTTCGGTAGTGGTCCGCCAGTGCCTGGGATACGACGATGGTTCCGTCTGGGACTCTTGCGCTCATCCACTCTGCAACGCTGAGCATCTTTTGGGCAGCCCCTCCCCATTTTGACCGCTGGCTGTCGAGGCCATGGATTGTCTGGATGACCTTGCTTCTCGACAGATAGCGTGGGATGACTGCTGGAACGCCCGGTCCCTGTGCGTGGTAGTGGACGATGTCGTATCTGCCGGCTGCGCGAAGCGTCGATGCACCAGAATGGACAATTGCATCCAAGTGCTTCGTTCCGACGGTTCGTACGGACTGCACCCGCATCCCGCGGTACTCATCTGGAGGATTCTCCGTGTAGTTGGGTCGAACAAACACCGTCACTTCGTGCC
>QQUL01000307.1 GCA_008501565.1 Armatimonadota bacterium | reverse complement strand
GCATGACGTGAGCCCCGGTCGGTAGCCGTGAGAGGGAACCCCGATAACGATGACATCAGCGTCTCCGACGGCTTCGGCAATATCTGTGGTCGCCGTCAGTTCTGTCGGAAGTTCGAACCCGTCGAGATACTCATCATTCCGATGGTTGACATTGATGTCGTGAGCGACCTGGGCGTTCCGCGACCAAACGACCGTATCGACAGCGCCCGCCAGCAGAGTCCCAACCGTCGTTCCCCACGACCCAGCTCCGATTACGGCGTACTTCATGAGAGCAGCCTACCGGCCGCTGCCGAACGTGGGTGGGGTTGCCGGTCCACCTCCCGTTGCCCTCTGTCCGCGATCCGTAATCCGTAGTCCGTAGCCCTTCCTCTGCTAGTTTCCGCCGGGTGCTGCAACGGACCTTCACACGGGCGTCGAATCACACGTCGTACATCCTCGACACCTGTGTTCTGCTAGCGGACCCGACCGCGATTCTTCGCTTCGACGAGCACGATGTTGTCCTCCCCTTGGTGGTCATCGAGGAGCTCGACCGCCAAAAGTCGCGGATGGACGAGGTCGGTGCGAATGCCCGCCGGGCCATCCGACTTCTCGAGGAACTTGGCGCATCCCGTGACGGTGGGCTCGCCAGTCCACAACCGCTTCCGAACGGGGGAACGTTGCGGATCGAACTCAACGGGATACATTCGGATCGTCTGCCAGAGGTACTTGACCCAGCCACGCCTGATCATCGAATCCTGTCGACCTGTCTCAACATCGACGATGCCGGTGGTGCGGTCCTCGTCACGAAGGACGCCGCCCTTCGGATCAAGGGTGCCCAGCTTGGCGTTGTGGTGGAGGACTACCGAGGGGATACCGTCGAGGTCGACGAGTCATACAGCGGCGTTCTCGAGGTAGAAGTTGACGGCGATGTGATCGATGCCATGTATGACTCGGGCAAGGCGGTGATTCCCGAGCTCGAAGGCATCGTCAACCAGTACCTCATCCTCAAGGGGCCCGGTTCTGCGTCGGCGCTTGCTCGTGTAGCTGAGCACGGGCGCGATCCGATCGCTGTGCGCGTCTCGGGGTCCCGTCAGATGTTCGGCATAGAAACAAAGAACACGCGTCAAGCGTTCGCTGCTGATCTTCTCCTTGATCCGGACATCTCAGCGGTGAGCATCATGGGCATGGCAGGGACCGGGAAGACATTCCTCTCGCTTGCCGCTGGCCTTGAACAGGTGATCGAGATGGGCCGATACCGCCGCGTGTCTGTGTATCGGCCGCTCATCGCTCTCGGCCGTCAGGAGGTCGGGTTTCTTCCCGGGGACCTCGACGAAAAGCTCGAACCGTGGATGGCCGCCGTGCACGACAACCTCTACGCACTGTTCGGGGGTGAGAGCGGCAGCCCGCGTCAGGCGGTCGAGGAGCTTTTCGAACGTGGCGTGCTCGAAATGGCAGCCGTGACCTATCTGCGTGGTCGCTCCATCACGAATGAGCTTGTCATCGTTGATGAGGCTCAGAACCTGGAGCTCCCGACGCTCAAGGTCATCCTGACGCGTATGGCCGCCAACTCGAAGGTCGTCTTCTGCGGCGACCTCACCCAGGTCGACAATCCGTACGTGTCCCCCTTCGGCGGCCTCGCGGCACTCATCGAGAAGTTCAAGGGCAACCCGATGTTTGGCCACATCACGATGGAGCGAACGGTGCGGAGTCCGCTTGCAGAGCTGGCAACGCAGCTGCTTTGAGTCGGGAGCCGACTCAAAGAGCTTTCAGCTCACAGCTTTCAGCTTTCAGCGACCGTCAATGGGCTTTGGTGTTTGCCTCCTCGTAGGAGGAGCCACAGGCCGAACCAACCTTCGGCAATCACCGATGGCAGAGCAACGATGGCAAGAAAAACCGCCTCGTAGTCGACGTAATTGCTCAACAGCGAATGGGCGACCGTATCGGTGACGTAGGCCAGTCCGGCAACCATCAGCACATAGCCCAGGATCCTTGATGTCCAGCCCGACTCGATGATGAGAACGCCAAGAAACGCCAGGTGGACACCGAAGGCCAGCAGACCGATCAGCCAGGTCGCGTTGAATGTATCAAGGGCAACCAGTGCCTGGGCATTCACCTGCTCAGAGCTGAACACGTTGAGGAACTCCGCGTGGTCGAGCAGTTGAAGGGCCTGGAAGAAGAAGACCAGGGCAACACCGAGGAAGACGGTGTAGACGATTCTGAACCATGCAGTCACCAGCGACAGACGCTCGTTCACGCTTCTGAACAACACATAGAGCGCCCACGCAACAATGACATCGACGAGGAATATCACCATGAAGCTCACGATGCCGATCCGGAAGAGGGCCTCGGACTCGCTGATGTTTGCCGCAGTCGCGACGGCGTCTCCGCTGACGATCAGACCTTCACGGACGAAGAAGTTGGCGAAGATCCCGAGGACGAACAGGACCACATATCCGACCCCGGCGATGAGGGCGTAGCGGCGTAGACCTCCAGGGTCAACCAGCCCATGTTCCCGTGATGCTCCCGACACTGTGGAGCCGGTTCTCTCGGATGACGTCATGTGTTCTCTCCTTTGCTGTTCTGTTGTGGGTCGGACCCGGAGCTTGTTGGTCGGCTCCGCGTTTGCAGGTAGGTGAGTGGCCCAACGGTGGTGGCAATCCACATGGCGAGGGGCCAAGCGAGCTGATCGGTGACGAAGATCACAACCGCCCATGCCATGGAAAACCCGAGCCAGAGCCACGGGAGGAGCCTCTGCATCTTCGATGGTCGTCGCAGGGTTGATTCAGGAGCCATTGCTGGCACCTCGCACGACGATGGCGGCCTTGCCGCTGATCTGCCCGGCCTCGAGTCGACGAATCGCCTCTGGCACGTCGACCAGATCGAATCGCTCGCTCACGGCAGGTACCACTTCACCGGACTCGATGAGTGCTGCCAGACGTCCCATACGACCGTGGTGTTCTTCGCTGATGAACATGGTCAGTCGCTGGGAGATGAACGGGGAAAGCGCCACCGCCCGGAGCTGTCGCCCGATCCCGCCGGTCCACCGACCACCGCCCTCGCCCCCGACGATGACGAGCGTTCCGTTGTCGTTGAGCGCCTTTCGGAGCTTCCGAATCGGATTGAGGCCACCGGTGTCGATGATCACGTCGTAACGGTTGCGTCCGTCGAGGTAGTCGGTGGTCGCGTAGTCAATCACTTCATCGGCGCCGAGGGAGCGGACCATGTCGGCCTTTGCTCCGCTCGCCACCCCGGTCACCGTTGCGCCGAGCGTCCTGGCAATTTGGACCGCGTAGCTGCCAACACCACCGGAAGCACCGAGTACGAGAACCGTTTGACCCGGCCGCACATCGGCAATGTCCTCCACAGCCTGAAGTGCCGTGATACCGGAGATGGCGATGGCTCCCGCCCGTTCATGCGTGATGCTGGCCGGCTTGTGGGTCAGC
>QQUL01000381.1 GCA_008501565.1 Armatimonadota bacterium | reverse complement strand
AGCGTGGTTCGATCACGAACCTCCTCGAGCGTACGTTCTCCGTACGGACCGAAGGCGTGATCGGCGAGGTAGATCAGATCCGCCCATGGAGCTCGCTTTCGGAGGTGCTCAAGCACGCCGATCCCACCGATACCGGAGTCAAAGACCGCGATGCGGGTCATGCAGCCAGGTGGTTCGTACCCACGGGCCGTCCCAAAAGCGGGAAGGACGCCCCGATCATCCGCCGTACCGGTTCCGGTGAACGAGCTGACCGATCGGCTTTCTCCCACCAAACCTCGCAGGACCAGAGGAAGGAGCCGGGGACCCAACCGCAACACCGTATCTGCATCGATACCCGTCGGGCAGGCCCAACACGGCGTGGGCGATCTCAGTCCGGTGAAGCGTCACAGGACAACTTGCCAACCCGATTGCATCTGCTGCCAGCATGATGTTCTGAGCCACCCGTCCGGTATCGAACTCGTAGCCACCGGGAGTCTCGACGAGAGCGATCATCATCGGGGCTTGCTCGACCGGTGTCATGAAATCGCCAGCCGCACAGATCGCCGTCTTCTGTCCCGGGTCGGTGATCACGATGAAGGCCCAGTTTTGCGAGTTCTTCGACGACCCCGTCCAGCGAGCCGCCTCAAGGATGGCGCGGAGATCGGCGTCGGACACCGGACGATCCTCAAACTGCCGGATAGCCCGCAGCCCAAGAATCGAGTTGTAAAAGGAAGTCATTCGAACACGATACTGTGGAGAACCTCACAGCTCACAGTCCACAGTCCAGAAGTCAGACGACCGACCCGGCGAGCTGAAAGCGGTGAGCTGAGAGCTGGAAGCTCAGAATGCTTCGTCGTTCATGTCCATGAGCCAGCCGGTTTCGTTCTGCGCTGCCGCGGTACGAAGGGCGATCTTGGGAAGAGCGTCACTCACAAAGAAGCGAGCCGATGCAATCTTGCCCTCGTAGAACGCAGCATCCGATCCGTCCGCTGTGGGCAACGCTGCGCTGGCGCGTTCCGCGTGCTCGAGCAGCAACCATGCGATCACAACTTCGGACAGGCTTTCGAGCAGACCGTTCGTGTGGAGCCCGGTCTTGTAGATCTCCGGAGGGTCCTCCATCGACGCCATCGAGTGGCCGACCAGTACGCCGATGTGGTTCTGCACCTGCTCAAGGGCATCGCCGAGCGCCTGGCGTTCCTGCGCGAATTCGTCCGAACCACCCTTCACATATGCAAGGACATCCTCAGCGAGTCGCATGACCGTCTGACCCTGGTCGCGGGCAATCTTTCGGAAGAAGAGGTCCAGTGCCTGGATGGCAGTGGTCCCCTCATAGAGCGTGTCGATCTTGGCGTCGCGGATGTACTGCTCGATCGGGTAATCCTGTGTGAAGCCCGATCCGCCGAACACCTGGAGTGATTGGGCAAGAAGCTCGTATGCCTTCTCAGACGAGTAGCCCTTGACCATCGGGAGCAGCAGATCATTGAGCCGAGCCCAATAGTCGTCCCCTGATTCGAGCCGCATCTTGTCCAGCGTCCACGCGGTATACATCCAAAGGGCGCGGAGACCCTCGGCGTACGACTTCTGAAGCATCAGCATCCGGCGGACGTCGGGATGCCTGATGATCTCAACACGAGGAGCGGTCTTGTCGGTCGCCTTCGTGAGGTCGGCGGACTGCACCCGCTCCTTGGCGTAGTCAAGAGCGTTGAGGTATCCCGTCGACAGTGTGCCGGCTGATTTCACCCCGATGAGCATGCGGGCGTCCTCGATGACGAGGAACATCTGCCGTATCCCCTCGTGCACATCGCCCACGAGATATCCAATGCAGGGTTCATCGACTCCCATCGACAGCTCGCAGGTCGTGGAACCCTTGATCCCCATCTTGTGCTCAAGACCGGTCGCTTTGATCCCGTTGCGTTCACCCAGTGTTCCATCGTCATTGACGAGGTACTTGGGAACGATGAACATCGAAAGACCCTTGGTTCCGGGCTCACCGCCTTCGCGTCGAGCGAGCACGAGATGGATGATGTTCTCGAAGTAGTCGTTTTCGCCCGATGTGATGAAACGCTTCACACCTTCGAGGTGCCACATGTCCCCTTCGACATGGACCGCCTTGGAAGTGCCAGCGCCCACGTCGGAACCTGCATCTGGTTCCGTGAGCACCATCGTCGCCCCCCAACGGTTCTCAATCATCGGCTTTCCGAACCTGGCGATCTGCTCCTCTGTGCCGACTGCTGCGATGACTCGGGCCATCAGTGCGCTCGATGCATATAGGAACGCTGATGGGTTGGCGGAAACGAACATTTCGCCTGCCGCCCACCGCAGTGCGTCGGGTGCACCGAAGCCACCGAGGTCCTGCTCGATACCGAGAAGGTGCCAGCCTCCATCAAAGAAGGCGTCGAGGCTGTCCTTCGTCGACTGCGGAAGTGCGATCTCGCCGTCGACAAGCTCGGGCGGGTTGCGATCGGAGTCGGCAAAGCTCGCTGCAAAGTCCTCGACGGCAAGACGCTCGACTTCCCTGAGGGAGTCCAAGGCGGTCGCCTTGTCGAATCCTTCGAAGGGTTCCTTCCCGAGGTAGCTGTCTACGTCGAGGAACTCGAACAGATTGAACTCAATGTCACGGAGGTTGGTCTTGTAGTGGGACATCTCTCACACCCCTGGCTCGGTGAATCCGTAATTTGAGTATACCCTCAACTTTGAGTGTTCGATCAGAATTCAGGGATGCCGGGCATGATTTTGAGTGAGTTTTGAGTGCGCACTCAAGAAGTGCGACTACGATGCTCCCACAAGACTGTGGGAAGGAGCTCTCGTGGCTCGATACCAAGCCGGAATTCGCACCGAAGCACGGATCGTTGACGCAACTCGGTCACTCCTAGCGGAGGGCGGGCTTGAGGCAACGACGCTGAAGGCAATCTGTGAAGAGGCTGGCGTCAAGGCAGGAAGTTTCTACAACCTCTTCGATTCGAAAGAGGCGGTGGTCATGAGGGTCGTGCGAGAATCCATCGACGCGGTCGATCCGGACCCCGACGGAGCTGGCACCGACACCGTCGACGATCTCGTAGCGGCGTTCATCCGCTTCTTCTTGGAACAACCCGAGATGGCCAAGGTGTATGTGATCGCCGCTGTCACCGCGGAGGCCACGGACAACGGTGCGCGACGGAGATTCCTCCGCCACCATCTGCGTCGTGTCGAGCGCTTCGCCGACGCAATGGCGCGCCACGACGAGACCCTCACCCCGGACGCAGCAACCATGAGGGCCGAAATCCTCCTCGGTGCGCTCGATGGACTCGCCTTCCGATGGACCATCGACTCGAGCTTCGAGTTCGAGAAGTTTGCGCTGGAGGCGGCCAGCCGCCTGTCCTGAGGTCACAGGACTCCGGCCCGATCATCACCGACAGCACTGCTCGACCGGGGTCATCGTGCAACAATGGCGGTGATGGCTGGACCC
>QQUL01000266.1 GCA_008501565.1 Armatimonadota bacterium | reverse complement strand
CTGGTCAGGCGTCTCCTCGAACGGGAACGCCGCTTCGAACTCGTGCTGCCATGGGGTATCAGGGTCGAACGCGTGCCCGGAGGCTGCGGCACGTTTTCGGTGAAGAGCGACTACCTGGTCGGCGACGACGGTGACTTCCTTGCGGACGCGAGCTCGGGTCTGGGTCCAATCCGACCCGCCCATGCGGGACAGGCGGGGCGCCTCACCGCCGGTGTAGCGGGTGATGGCCGCCAGCTGATCCGTAGGCACGTAGAGCTTGTCCTCACCGGCATACTCGACAAGGAGGTAGTCACGCTCGACACCGCCGATTTCGCGATGCACGAGCCCGGCGAATCGCCCGATTCCGTGATGGTGGTGTACGACATAGTCGCCCTCGTTGAGATCTCGATACGCATCCGGCTGGGCCTTGCGGGTTCCCTTGCCGAGCTTGCGGTGCGCCCTTCGTCGACCGGCGACCTCCTGCTCCCCCACGACCCCGAAACCGGCGGATGGCAGGACGAAGCCGGCATGGATTCCGATCGGGGTGACTGCCGGGGCAATGGCGGTGAGTGTGTCAACGACCGGAAGATCAGCGCCCGCTTCCGAGAGCAGACCAGAGACGCGACGGGCGGCACCTTCTCCGTCCATGGCGACCACGATCGAGACGTCTCGGTCCTTCCATCTGTTGATCGCTGCTGCGATGGACTCTGGATCGCCAGCGACCCCGTCGAGTGTACCGATCGAATACCCATCGTCACCGGGCCCTGAGGCATGCGGTGGAGCTTCGAGAAGCCGGGTCGTGACCTCATCGCTCTCAAGTGGCAGGTAGAGGGGTGGATGTCGACCGGAGTCGGAACCGTCGTCACCCCACGTTCCTGACAGCGCTTGGGCGAGGTCGGTCTCCTCGCGGATGAGGTCCGTCGCTCGTTCGGCACACCGCACGGGGTCGAACAGAACCACCGATGCGTCGGACTCGTCAAGAACCGTTCTTGGATTGGCGAGCCATGGCAGCCATGACTCCATCCCCTGAAATGTGACACCCGCAGCAATGCGGTCCCACGTTTCGGCGGCCCAGGGTGCGTCACCGCGAAGCTCTTCGGCTCGGTCGCGAATCGCAGCGTCGAGGAGGAGTTCTCTCGCGGGGAACACGGACACAGAGTCGAGATCGTCCTCAGACCGTTGCGTCGAAGCGGAGAAGGTCCGAATGCCCTCGAGCGTGTCTCCGTAGAAGTCGAGTCGCAGCGGAGCGGCAGCGTTTGGTGGATAGATGTCGATGATGCCACCGCGAACGGAGAAATCGCCGCGTGTTTCACAGCGATCCACACGGCGGTATCCCATGACAGTGACTGTGGCGACCAGATCGTCAAAGGGGAAGTCGGATCCCGCGGCCAGGAGTAAGGGCCTGATGGTCGTTGGAGATACCCGCTGAGTCACAGACCTCACCGATGCGACAACGATGCAGGGAGCACCTTCCGTCAGCGCGTGGCGAGCAACGACCCGTCGACCCATCGTGACGACGTTCGGCGACACGTGCTCGAACGGCAACGTCTCCCAAGCCGGTAAGTGGTACACCGAGTCGGTGAACAGCTCGACATCCTCGGCCAACTCCTCGGCCTCGCGCTCGCCCGAGACGATCGCAAGGATCGGCCGATCCGAGTTCTGAAGAGTTCCTGCGAGGACAGCGGCGCGCGCCGCGGGCGGCACAACAAATCGGCCGGGAATCGGCAGGTCAAGCGCAGGACGCCATCGATCGAGCAGGATTTGAAGAGGAGCAGACACAGGAAAGGAGCTTACGGCTCACAGCCGACAGCTTTCAGCCGGCGACTCGCCGAGAGCGGAAAGCTATATGAGCCCCTCGGTGCGGAACCAGTCGATCATCGATGCAAACGTCTCTTCGATCGGTGTATAGGTCATACCGAGGTCGACGATGGATTTCGTGTTGTCGTAGCTGTGACCGTGGAGCAACGATCTCACGAGATCGGGGCAGACCTTGCTGCCCCCGACAACGCGACTCAACGGGATGCCGATCGATCTGACAACGGTGCGCGGAATCCAGCGAGGACGGATCTGTCGTTCGAGCATGGGTGCGATGATCGTGACGGCTTCGCTCACTGACAGTGTCGCCCCCGACAGGATGTACCGCTCGCCAGCGACGCCATGTTCTGCGGCGAGGATGTGACCGCGGCTGGAATCTGCGATGTCGATGATCGAGACGTTCACGTCAACAAGCCAGGGACGCCGTGTGCGCAGGGCTCGCAGAATGATCTCGGCCGACCCAGAGCTCCGGCCGGGTCCCTGGACAGAGGCTGGGTTCACCACGACCAGATCGATGCCGAGTCGCATGGCCGTGTGAAGGGCTGCGACCTCTCCGAGGTGCTTCGATCTGGCATAGGCGGAGGGATAGGTTCCGGAATGTTCCGTCTTCTCATCACCGACGGTTCCCGATCCCTCACCAATCGCCGTTACGGACGATGTCAGAACGACTCGACCAACTCCCGCCTGCGCAGCCGCCTCGACAACGTTCACGGCACCGTTGATGTTGACGTCATCCATCTGTGCGGTGTCCTTTGGGCAGCCCTCGTTGATTCCTGCAACATGGAAGACGACGTCGGCACCGGCCACTGCGTCGGGCAGGCCCGCGGGCTCGGTGACATCCCCGAAAACGGGCGATCCACCCGCCGCGTGGATCGTCAAAGCACCTGCATCGGACCTCACCAGAGCCGTTGCGTCCCAACCATCGACGACAAGGGAACGGAGAAGGTGCGATCCCACGAGACCCGTTCCTCCCGTGACGAAGGCGCTACGCGACGGATTCACTATGTCCGGTCACGGCGGGACAGAACACCGCGGAACTTCGAGAAGTAGTCGCCTGCGGAAAGGAGCGTCACGACAACCGCGAGCCACATGAGCCATTCGTCGAGTCTCAGGGGGCCGATCGTGACGTCGAACAGGGCGATGGCAAACAGAATTGCGACGAACTGGACGGTCGCCTTCCATTTCCCCCAGATCGACGGCGGAACGGTCGACTGATCGAGGGCAGCGACCGACCGCAGCCCCATGATGGTGATCTCCCGTCCGATGATGATGAAGGCGATCCAGGTCGATGTGGTACCGATCTGTACCAGTGCGATCAGCGCTCACGTAATGAGCACCTTGTCCGCGACCGTATCGAGAAACGCACCGAGCGTCGTCGTGATCCGCCATCGACGCGCAAGGTAGCCGTCGGCAAAGTCAGTGAGCGCCGCAACCCCGAACACGATCGCACCGACGTAGGCGTACGTGCGATTGTCCGGCGACTGGAGAATCAGAACCATCGCGACTGGCGTGAGCAACAGTCGAATCACCGCAAGCAGGTTCGGAATGGACATCGTTCGGGATCCTAAAGCACCTGACGCGTACCCAGGGTTCCAGTACCGGGAAAATCACGAATGTGGCCCACAGAATGGATTCCATGAGCAATACGGCGGCTGACGATGCACCTGCTACGGACGGGCGGCCAAGCGAAGCCGAAACGAATCCGCGTTCTGTGGGCTCCAGTGTTGAAAAACTGGGTACTGGAACCCTGGGTACGCGCCGTTTGAGGTGTTAGACCCAATCGAGTGATCGGGCGACGGCCTTGGACCAGCCAGCGTCGAGTTGGGCGACTCGGTCGCTGGTGAGTTGCGGTGTGAACCGGTGGCTCTCTCTCCAATGGCTTCGGACCTCGTCCGCGTCGGCCCACACACCAGCGTCGATGCCGGCGCCGTACGCCGCTCCAACAACCGTGGTTTCTATTTGCTCGGGAACGACGACGTCCATCGCAAGGATGTCAGCCTGGAACTGCATCAGAAGCCTGTTTGCAACCATCCCGCCGTCAACGCGCAGATCGGTCAGCTCCGACCCCGTGTCGTTGCGCATCGCATTGAGAACGTCCTTGACCTGAAACGCTGTCGCCTCCAGCACCGCTCGCGCAAAATGGCTCTTGTTCGTGAAGCGTGTCATGCCAGCGATCACTCCCCGGGCATCGGGACGCCACCGCGGCGCAAACAAACCTGAGAATGCGGGCACGAAATAGACATCGCCATTGTCCGGCACCATCGATGCGAGCGCTTCGATGTCCTCGGAACGCTCGATCAGACCAAGGTTGTCCCTGAGCCATTGAACGGACGACCCCGCGATCGCGATCGAGCCTTCAAGCGCGTACCTCGCCGGTTGCCCGGCACGCTGATAGGCGACCGTCGTCAATAAACCTGCCGTCGACGCGACCGTCTGCGTCCCGGTGTTCGTCAACAGGAATGCGCCGGTCCCATACGTGCACTTGGTGTCCCCGACGCCGAAAGCGGCTTGTCCGATCATCGCTGCGTGCTGATCCCCCACGATGGTTCGCAGCCGCGTGCCCTCAAGAACACCCGTGCATGGCCCGTAGTCCGCGATCGAGGGCTTGATATCGGGAAGCATCGAACGGGGAACACCGATGGCCCGGCACAGATCATCATCCCAATCGAGCGTTTCGAGATTCATCAGCATGGTGCGCGACGCATTCGTCACGTCAGTGACGTGACGCCCCGTCAGTTTGAATGCGAGCCACGAGTCGATCGTCCCGAACGCCAGATCCCCACGCTCGGCTGCGTTTCTGATCTCATCGTCGGAATCCAACAGCCAGCGCACCTTCGGCCCCGAAAAGTAGGTCGCCGCTGGCAATCCGGTACGGCGGCGAAGGAAACCATCACCGAGTTCCTGCCCGATCTTTGCACAGAGATCGGCAGTGCGGGTGTCCTGCCACACAATCGCGTTGGCGACCGGTCGCCCCGTCTCACGGTTCCATACGACGCTCGTTTCGCGCTGGTTGGTGATGCCGACTCCGGCAAGGTCCGACGGCGTGAGTCCCGCCTCGTCAAGTGCGGTCGAGATCGTCCACTCCGTATTGCGCCAGATCTCGGAAGCATCGTGTTCCACCCAGCCGGGCTGTGGAAGGATCTGCTGATGCTCGGTCTGTGCCTTGGCGATGATCGATCCGGTCTGGTCAATCACCACAAAACGGGAGCTCGTGGTCCCTTGATCGATCGATCCGACATAGGTCGTCATAGCGATACCCCTAGATGTTGAGTTCGCCAGCGTACTGACGGGCGTGGTCCCCGCCATGGCGGATGAATGAGGCGACCACGTCAGCTGCCCGATACGCCGCTACATCCATCGGCTCGCGCTCCTCGGTTCGAAACTTGCCGAGCACGAAGTCTGCAGGATCCATCGAGCCGGGCGGTCGTCCCACACCGACCTTGAGCCTCCAGAACCCGTCCTTGCCGATTGATCCGATGATCGAGCGAACACCGTTGTTTCCACCGTGCCCCCCTCCCTCGGAAACCTTGAGCTTGCCGAACGGTACGTCGATGTCGTCATGGACGACGACCAGTCGATCCTCAGCAATGCCGTAGTACTTCATGAGAGGCGCGACCGCCTGACCTGATTCGTTCATGAAGGTCCTCGGGATCGCGATCACCGCACGTTGACCGTCCAGGTTCGTTTCAGCGACATCGGCGCGAACGCCTTGCCGCGCACGCTTGAGTGTCAGATCGTGGTCCGAAAGGAAGCGCTCAACCACCACGGCGCCGATGTTGTGACGCGTCTGGTCGTACGAGGTGCCTGGATTGCGAAGTCCTACAACGAGCCTGGCTGACGAGTCCGTAATCAGCCCTCGTCGTCGGAGGAGACCGCCTCGGCGCCTTCTTCGCCCTCTTCGCCCTCGATGGCCTCCACGCCTTCTTCGCCCTCTTCGCCCTCAAGGACGACCTCTTCGACGATTTCGGCAGCTGGGACAACCACGGTGAGGAGAGGATGGTCGTCGCTCACGGTGTATTCGACACCGTCGATCTTTGGGAGATCGGCGGTCGTGAGCGTGTCGTGGAGATGCAGGTGCGAGATATCGACCTCGATCGAAGTCGGGATTGCATTCGGAAGGGCGCTGATCGTGATACTGGATTCGATCGTTTCGGCGATGCCTTCTTCTTCGAGCACACCGAACGGTATGCCGAGGTACTCGATGTGAACCTCTGCCTCGATCTCAACATCGAGTGATACCTGGATGAAGTCGAGGTGGGTGATGTCGCCGCGTACGGGGTCACGCTGGATTTCACGCGCAACGGTCAGCACCTTTTCGCCATCGATGTCGACCTCGATGATGGCGTTGAGTCCGGCGTCGGTACGAAGGACACCATACAAATCACGCTCGGCGACATGAACCGCATGAGGCGACGCAACGGTCTTCCCATAGACGATCCCTGGCACGCGTCCGTCGCGACGAAGACGCTTGGATGCACGGGTTCCTTGTGTTGACCGCTTTGTCGCGATCAGAGTTTCCTGCTGCATGAGGGATCCCCTCGAAATCGGTTGAGGTTGCAGGATGCGAGTTTACGGCGGACCCCACTGAAACAGCACAGAGACCGAGGACCGACGACCGAGGACCGACGACCGTATCTCGAAATCAGCAATCGGCTGGCTGACTTCTGCGGTCGGTAATCGGTAATCGGTAATCGGTAATCGGTAATCGGCAATCAGCCGATCGCTCGGGATCGACGGTACGGGAGGATCTCGATTGTCTCACCCAACTTGATGCGGTCCTGGACGCCTTGCCAGAACCCCGGTTCGAACAGGTCGGCATGGACATCGTCGAAAGCAACCCGCAGTTCGTCGGTGAGCCCGAGGAATCGAGGCAACTCCTCGGGAAAGATGTCATTCGGGCCGATCCCGAAGGTCGGTGTCGCCGAAAGCTCATCGTACGGATCGGTTGACTCTGGCAGTTTCCGGAACCGGCACTCGCTCAGTTCGGTGAGCTCGTCATAGTCATAGAAGACGACCCTCCCGCGGCTTGTCACCCCGAAGTTCTTGAGCAACATGTCTCCGGGGAAGATGTTGGATGCGGCGAGGTTCTTGATCGCAGCGCCGTAGTCGATGATCGCTCGTTTGGCTTCAGCAGGGTTTGCAGATCGAATGTGGAGGTCAAGTGGCGTGACCCTGCGTTCAACGTAGATCGTCGCGAAGTTCACCTGACCATCAGACACGGTGACCGTTCGGGACGCTTCCGACAGGAGATCCTCGAGAACCTCAGAGCTGAAGCGGTCCGCAGGGAGTTTCAGGTCATGGAATCGCTGTGCCTCCACCAGCCTGCCAGCCCTGTCGTGACGTGCGACCAGCTGATATCGCTCGGCCACCTGGCGCGGCGTGACTGACTTCTGCGGTGGAAACCTGTCACGCACCACCTTGAAGACGACGTCGTAGCCAGCCAGCGTGAAGACGATCATCACGAGGCCCGGCACTCCCGGAGCCGGCGTGAACAGCTCTGTCGAGGAGTCGAGATAGCGAAAGAGGTCGCGATACCGCTCCGTCTTGGCCTGTTTGCGATACCCGATCGCAGCCCACAGTTCGGCATCGGCCCGGTGGGGAAGAAGTTCCGACAGAAACGCAACGAGATCTCCGGGTGCGTCCGTGAGTATGTGGAAGGCGGCGCGGGTGTACGAGAACAGAATCGAGACATCGGCTTCCCCGACCAGGACCGCTGCGATTCGGATTCCTCGCGAACCATGGCGGATCGCAAAGGCAAAAGGGATGGTTTCGACGCCATCGGTGAGGGAACCAACGAGATACGCCGCCCGGCCCCGGAAGAACAATCGGTGGACGACTTCGACCTCCACCGGGACGATCGGGAGCCGATCGATCACGGCGACGACATCGCGGTTCAGGTTCGCCCACGACACGTGAAATCGACAATCCCGCGCAACCTCATGGATCCACCGCGTGGACCCCGTGGTCGCGTCGTACTTCCGGGTGACCACGGCAGGCACGCGTTCGCCGCGCTCACGGTCTCCAAGGAACTCGAGCGCCGGGTCGATGCCCTCGGTCGTGAACATCTTTCGTGCAAGGGAGTTGAAGAACGTTTCCGCGATGTCGACGAACGGGTCGTCGATGTACCGGTCGTGGAACGCGTCCCTGGCTTCGGACCATTCCGCTCGCATGGCGAGTGTGAAGCCGGCACTTGTGAGCTCGTCGATCGTCTGATCGAGGCTGATCCCGTAGGCATCGATCCTTTCGAGCGAGTCTTTCCGGATCGATGCCCAGTCTCTGGCTTCGAAGCGAGCGAATGCTCTGCTGGTGAAGGCTCGGTGACGGCGGTGGTATCGACGGAAGCCCTCGTCGACGATCTGTGTGATCTGAGCAGGGTCGATGCTCATCGTCTCACCAGGTCAGGGCTCAGGTGTTCTCGCCCTTGAAGATCTCACTCACGGAGCTGTCGTTGAAGATGGCTTCAATGGTCCCCGCCACGATCGGGGCGATGGACAACACGGTGAGGTTCGGGAGCGAAAGTGCCTCTGCGGACACCGGGAGGGTGTTGGTGATGACGATTTCTGAGAATGCTGCGCTCCGGAGGCGTTCGGTGGCTGGACCCGACAGCACGCCGTGGGTTGCGAGCACCTTCACCGATGCCGCCCCGCGTGCCAGCAGCAGTTCAGCTCCGGCCACAACAGTGCCTGCGGTGTCGATGATGTCATCGACGATGATGCAGTGGCGATCCTTGACGTCGCCGACGACGTGGCTCGCCGTGACCTGGTTGCGGGCATCGGTTCTGCGCCGCTTGTAGATGAAGGCGACCTCGGCGTTGAGGTGGTGTGCGAACCTGGTTGCCCGCTTCACACCGCCAGAGTCCGGGGACACGACCGTCAGCGGTCCGTCTTCCTTGTTCTTGAGATAGTCAGTGAACAGGGGTAAGGCGGTCAGGGAGTCGAACGGCGCATCGATGAATCCCTGGACCTGTCCGGTATGGAGATCAACCGCCGCGATGCGGTCCGCACCGGCGGCAATGAACAGGTCGCCCATCATTCTGGCGGTGATCGGTTCGCGGGGCCGCCCCTTCTTGTCCTGTCGTGCGTAGCCGTAGAAGGGCACAACCGCGGTGATCCGTTTTGCCGAGGCGCGCTTGAGGGCGTCGATCATGATGAGCTGCTCCATGATGTGCTCGTTGATCGGTTTCGAGTGGCTCTGGATCACGAAACAATCGGCGCCGCGGACGGACTCGGTGAAGCGGATGTAGATCTCTCCGTCGGCGAATCGGGACCGTTCAACTCCCCCGAGTTCAACGTCGAGGAGCTTGCATACTTCCTCGGCCAGCTCGACATTGGCTGATCCAGAGAACACCAGCATTCGTTTCAGCCCAGGGCGTTGCATCACTCCGCTTCCTTCTCAGCACGCTTCCGGTGCTTCTCAGCGTAGCCCTCGATGTTGCGTTGGTCACTCCGTTCGACGCCGAGTGCCCCGTCGGGGACGTCTTGCGTGATGACCGACCCCGCTCCCGTGTAGGCGTCGTCGCCGATCGTGACGGGCGCAACCAGCATCGTGTCGGACCCGATCCGTACCCGATCACCGATCTTTGTCTTGTGTTTGTTGTATCCGTCGTAGTTGACCGTGACCGTTGCCGCTCCGACGTTGGAGTCCTCACCGACCTCCGCATCACCGATGTAGGACAGGTGCGGCACCTTGGAATTCCTACCGATGACCGAAGCCTTGATTTCCACATAGGCACCGGCCTTGGTCCCCTCCTCAAGCACCGTACCCGGCCGCAGGTACGAATACGGCCCGACCACGGCACGTTCCCCCACCACGGCGTTGTCGAGCACGGAGTATCGAACATGGGCATTGGCAGAAATCGTGCTGTCGCGGGCTTCAACGCTGGGTCCCACGATCGCACCCTCGCCAACCGTGGTTGATCCGAGCAGGTAGGTATCGGGCAGAATCGTCGTTCCGGGAGAGACCGAAACACCTGCATCGATGTACACCCGTGACGGATCGGTCATGGCCACGCCCGCTTCGAGGAAGCCTGCATTGATCCTCCCGCGCAGAACCGCGGCTACCTCCGCAAGCTGTCCCTGCGTGTTGACACCCGTTCCTTCGTCTTCAGAGACGATGACCGCACCTACGGAGTGCCCCTCGGCCGTGAGAATCCCGATCACGTCCGTGAGGTAGTACTCGGATTGGTCGTTGTCATCGGTGACCTTGTCGATCGCGTCCGCGAGAAGCAAGCCGTCGAACACGTACACCGACGTGTTGACCTCGGTGATTGCACGTTGTTGCGGCGTGGCGTCTCGTTCTTCGACGATGCCCGAGACATTGCCTCCCGATGCACCGTTTCCCGTTCGCAGGATGCGCCCGTAACCGGTCGGATCGGGGAGCTCAACGGTCATGATCGTGGCCGCGTCACCGCTGGCAGCGTGTGATGCGACCAGGGATCGGAGGGATGCCGGTGTCACGAGCGGCATGTCTGCTGGGAGCACAACGACCGTCGCATCGAGCGACTTCAGACCGGAAAGCCCAACGCTGGTGGCGTGACCCGTGCCGAGCTGGGGTTCCTGTGTGACCACAGCGACGCCGGAGGGGCACATGGCCGCGACCTGGTCTGCCTCATGTCCGACGACAACGCTGATCTCTGCGGGATCCACCGCATCAGCGATGTGGAGCGCCCATTCAAGAAGGGTCCGACCTGCAGCAACATGGAGCGATTTGGCGTGTCCCGTCCGCATACGGGTCCCCTTGCCTGCTGCCAGGATGACGACGCTGTTGCTCATCGGCTCATGATCCTCATATGTGCCTCGTTGGCTGGGGGGACAGGACTCGAACCCGTTCTAGATGGACCAAAACCACCTGTGCTGCCAATTACACCACCCCCCAATGCGGGATGCGAGCCGGAAGTGTAGAGGTCAGTCCGAGGTGTACGCCGCCGACGTCATTCATGGCAGTTCGTCCAGCCCCGATCGACAAGCTCGACGGGCTCGGCTGCCCGCGCTGGGATGTCGACTGCCTCGATGGCTCCACGCGCCTCGTCGAACGAGGGGAAGAACGCAAACAACGCGGAGCCAGACCCCGTCATGGCCACGCTGGTCCCCCACACCGACATCAATTGGTCGCGCCATTCACCGACCCTCCGATCAAGCGACACTGCCGCCGGGAAGAGGTCGTTTCGGATCGGTTCTCGGCCACGGAGCACGGTTGGCAGATCTCCGTCGGGTACAGCGGTGCCGACGGGTCCACCGAGGCGATCCCATTCGCTGAACACATCGGGAGTGGACAGACTGAATGGGGGCACGACGATCGCGAGCGAGAAACCGGTGAGCGGTTCAATCGGATCCACCATCTCGCCCCTTCCGCGAACCAGGGCCGTACCACCAGTGAGTGAGAACGGAACATCCGAACCGAGCGACGCCGCGATCTCCAACGCAAGTTCATCGTCGATCCCATGGTCCGGGGCGAGGAGTCCGATCGTTGCGCCGGCGTCGGCGCTTCCACCCCCGAGACCGGCGCCGGATGGGATCATCTTCGAGATGTGGAGCGAGATTGCCCTCGAATCACGACTTGCTCGGCGGACCGCCTCGACGGCGCGCCACGCAAGATTGGTTTCATCGCTTGGTACCTCTCCATTGGAGACGGTGATCTCGTCCGCGGTTGCCGGAAGTACCTCGATCGTGTCGGCGAGCGACACCGATTGAAACAGGCCGCGGAGGGGGTGGAACCCGTCAGCCGCCCGTGGGTGAACGATCAATGCGAGATTCACCTTTGCAAAGGCGAGCGCCTTCATGGACCCACCTCGGCGTTGGCGATCACAACGAACTGCTCGGGGAACAAGGTCTCGGGTCGTGTGGTCGGATCGATGCCTGCCGCTACGAGCACGGATTCGTCCGCAACGGTCCCTGCAAGGCTGCGGCGCAGCATCTTGCGGCGTTGGCCGAACGCTGCCGATGCGATCTCGACTGCTCTCTCAGCCGCTGCCGGTGCCGGTTTCCGGTCGATGACGACGACGGCTGAATCCACCCGCGGTGCGGGCTCGAAGACCTGGGGCGGCACCCCGAATGCGAGGTGAGCCGTGCCGTGCAAGCCAACGATCACCGACGGGATGCCGTACGTCTTTGCACCCGGTTCGGCGAGAAAGCGATCAGCCACCTCTCGCTGCACCATGACCACGAGGCGTTCGATGTTTGGTGCACCTTGGAGGATGTCAAGCACGATCCCGGTACCCACGTTGTAGGGAAGATTCGACACCATCGTCCACGGCCCACCATCAAGGGCTCGATTGAAATCGATCCTGCTTGCGTCGCCGAAGCGAACCTCGACGTTGTCGGTCACGGCAAGAACCTCGTCCAGGACGGGTTCGAGTGCGTGATCGACCTCATAGGACACGACGCGCCCTGCCACCGCTGCGAGGGCGACGGTTACGGCTCCGGTTCCTGCCCCTATCTCAAGAACCTGTGTGTCCTGTGTGATCTCGGCTGCACGCACCATTCGGTCGACGATGTTGGGATCGACGAGGAAGTTCTGCCCGTATCCCTTGCGCGGCTGGTGGTCGTGATCGCGCAGGAGACGGCGAATCTCACTCCGAGCCTGCAGCCCGTCGTCGTACATGTCACGCATCTGCGAACACCCGCTCGGCTGTCGCCGTCGTGAGTTGCGAAACCTGCTCGACGGTGGTTCCCCAGACCTGGGCAAGACGAGCCCCTGTCAGGTGAACATGTGCCGGTTCGTTGTTCGTGCCGCGCAGCGGTTCCGGCGTCAGATAGGGGCTGTCCGTTTCGATCATCGTGCGTTCCGGCGGTGCGAGTGCTGCACCCAGTCGGAGGGTGTCACCGGTTGCGTAGGTGATCGGGCCGGCGAACGAGAACGTGACACCGAGGGCATCGAAGCGCTTTGTCCACCTCGGACCCCCCGTCCAGCAATGCAGGACCGCCGTTTCCCCGAGCTGAGCCGATTCGAGCATGTCGTGGACTTCTGAGAAGGCATCGCGGCAATGGATGATGATCGGCTTCTTCAGATCCGCGGCGAGAGCCAGCTGGTCCGCGAACGCCGCCATCTGTGCTTGCCGTGAAGAGAGGTTTCGATAGAAATCGAGTCCACATTCGCCGACCGCGTCGGCACGGCTTGCCAGGTCGGCGATCCGGTCTGCCTGGTCTGGCCACGATGATGCATCGTGTGGATGGAGCCCGGCAGACCAACGCACGACACCGGGATGATCTCGTGCGAACTGCTCGCTCGCAAGAGATGTTGCCTCGTCAACACCGGGACAGACCAGCCACTTGACACCCTGATCGGAGGCTCGGGCCAAGACCTCGTCCACCGGATCGTCGATGAGGAAAAGATGCGCGTGGGTATCCACCCACACTGTGTCTACATTCGGCCGATCGGTCGATTCGAACGTGTTCTCGGCAGGGTTCGTCACGGTCTACACCTCGGGTTCGAGCTCGACCTTTGCAAACAGTGGGGGCAGCTCACCGAGCCGGTTACCCGCTACGACCGTCGGGGCGATCCACGGAACCGATTCGTCCGGGGCAAGCACACCGAGTGCCCTCAGCACGCTTCGGGACGTCGCCGGAAGGTACGGTGAGA
>QQUL01000244.1 GCA_008501565.1 Armatimonadota bacterium | reverse complement strand
AAAGTGCATCAAGGAAGCCCTCAAACAAGTCATCAACATCAATCAGATCCACCCTGATTCCGAGACGTTCTGCGAGATCAATGGAGTCGTCGATGCTCCCCTTGGAGGAATAGCGTGCGGGCATGGTGATCCCCCGCACTGCCTGAGCGCCCAAAGCATCGACGGCGATCGCGGCGGTGAGGGCCGAGTCGATCCCGCCGGAGAGTCCGATGACAACCTCTGAGAAACCGTTCTTGAGGACATAGTCACGGAGTCCCGTCGTCAACGCTGCGTATATCTCTGCGGTCTCATCGAGTATTGGCGCCACCGATCCCGTCCGACGACCCCGCTCCATGGTCGGTGCCTCCGAAACCGAGACGACATCAATCGAGTAGTCGCGTGCTTCTGCGGCGACGGTCACGTCGGCGACAAACAGGTCCTCGGAGAACTGCGGGGAACGGTGGAGCACCTCACCGTCCGCGGACACGACCATCGAGGCGCCATCAAATACGAGTTCGTCCTGCCCACCGACAGAATTGACGTACACGACGTTCGCTTGGTTGTCCGTCGCCCTGTCGCGGAGGAGCTCATGGCGTTCCTTGCTTTTTCGTGCATGAAACGGTGAACCGTTGATGTTCAGCAGGACCTCGGCGCCTGCCCGGGCCTGAACAGTCGGCCTCCCCTCCGCATCCCAGATGTCTTCACAGATGGAGATCCCACATGCCACACCGCCGATCACATGAATTCGAGGTGGCGTCCGACCCTCTGCGAAATACCTTGCTTCATCGAACACGCCGTAGTTGGGGAGGAGCGTCTTGTGGTACCGGGACACGACCCTGCCATCGTGAAGAACCGCAGCAGCATTGGCAATCGTGCGCGGGACCGCGTCGTCGTCCACCTGCTTGTTCGCCAGACGATCAACAAATCCGACCACGACCACGACTCTTCCCGCGACGGCAGCCAGCTCTTCAAGAGCAACCAGGTTGCGATCGACGAAGCCATCACGGAGAACGAGATCCTCTGGCGGGTATCCCGTGATCGCAAGCTCAGGAACGAGGAGCACATCGGCCAGCTGCTCGTCCGCCCATTGCATCGCGTTGGCGATCTTCCCTGTATTCCCGGTGATGTCACCAACGATCAGATCGAGCTGAGCGCCGGCAACCCTGAGGACACGGCTCACACACCCTCCACCGTTTCGGCGATCAGGTGGTCCACCACGGCGTTGAGCGCATCGCGGGATTCGGCACCACCCGCGATCGCGTCCTCGTACACCCTGCGCTGCCGGTCCGCGCTGGTTCCGTTCTCAACGATCGAGCGAATGTGCTCGACATGGTCGATCGAACCAAGCTCCGTCGCCTCGTCTCGAACGATCTCGATCAGTTCGGCAGCCAGATCCGCCACCGAACACAGCGACCCACGACCGAAGTCAATCAGCGACTCGTCGACGCCGTATCGCTGCGCTCGCCAGTTGTTCTCCTGAATCAACATCCGCGAATACTGGCGCCACCGTCGATTCTCCATCCGAAGTTGGTACAGGGTGGCGAGAAGCGACTGGTAGCAGGCAGCAACGGCAAGCCCATCAACGACGCGGGTACAGATGTCGGTCGAACGCATCTCGAGCGTCGGGTACCGTGACGACGGTCGAATATCCCACCAGAGCTTGGACGCGTCTTCAATGACGCCTGTTCCCACCAGAACTTCGACATGGCGTTGATAGTCGGACCAACCTTCAAACTCATCGGGCAATCCGGTGCGGGGCATCGACCGAAAAACCGTGGTGCGATAACTCTTGAGCCCGGTGTCCTCACCCTGCCAAAACGGTGACGATCCCGAGATCGCCAGTAGATGAGGGAGGAAATATGTCACCTGGTTCATCAGTTCGATCCGCAGATCCTCATCCGCGATGCCGACGTGGACATGCATACCGCAAATCAGCAGCCGTCGAACAACACCCTGTAGCGCCTCTTCGAGCACGTTGTAGCGCGCCTTGTCCGTGTGCTTTTGCTGGATCCAATCGGCGAACGGATGGGTTGATGCCGAGATGATCGCCATGCCGTGATCGTTGACCGTGTCAGCCACAAATCTTCGCATTGTCGCCAGGTACTCCGCGACCTCGGTCATGTTGGCTGCCACCGGTGTCCCGATTTCGACCTGGGAGCGAATGAACTCGGGACTGGTCAGGCCAATCGGAGGATGCGCGAGCGTATCGCGAAGTGGCTTTGGTAGGTCATCGACGAGGTCGCGTGTCTCGCGATCGACGACGAAATACTCCTCCTCGATCCCGATCGTGAATCGCGGGCGCTCTGGGGTCATGTCTCCTCCGACTGCCAACCACCGTCACAGTAGTTCCCCGACCGTGTCAGGTTACGAGTAAGAGGCCTGCGTCTTCAAGAGCATGGGCCAGCGCTCCTTCCTCACCGGTTCGCACCGAGATGGTGAGGACACCACCGCCACCGTGCGGGGCGTGTCGCATCTGGATGTCTCGCACATCGACCTTGGAGGTCTCAAGAGCATGGCCAACCTTGGCCATCTCGCCCGGTTCGTCTGCAAGCGCAATCCGCACCGCCGCGACCGGAGCCCCGAGCATCCTGCGAGTCTCGCGGCCGGTTGCGAGCAGTGTCAGTAGGGAATCATCATCCGAGAGGAGTGCCGCCTCAATCAGCGCCAAACGCGTCTTGAGCGACCCAATCGCATCAAGCACCGCGTTCGAGTTTGCCTTCAGAAGCTCAACCCACGGGATGGGCTGGGACGCCGCGACACGCGTCAGATCGCGGAAGCTCCCGGCAGCGAGATCGATCGCACCCGCCGAATCCGAAGCTGCGGCCAACAAGGCCCCAGAAACAAGCTGTGGCAGGTGGCTGATTCGCGCGACGGCTGAATCGTGGTCTTCGGCCGACATTCGCACGACCCGGGCACCAAGTGCCTCGATGACCCCCACGGCGGCGGCTTCAGCCGTGGGATCGGAACCATCGACCACGACCCACGACGCCCCGCGGAAGAGCGCTGCGCTGGCGGCCGATGGACCGGATG
The DNA here is from genome assembly GCA_008501565.1 of Armatimonadota bacterium. Lineage (GTDB taxonomy): Bacteria > Actinomycetota > Acidimicrobiia > Spongiisociales > UBA5794 > UBA5794. Next base: position 424 of record QQUL01000244.1, on the reverse strand, counting down.
TCTCGCGTCCCGCCATCGGGTGGGTACCGACGAAGGCGGGGAGGTGGGAAGCTGCGGCGACCACCGGAACCTTGACCCCAGCCACATCCATGATCGGCAGATCGGTATCGAACCGGGTCACGATCTCGATCGTAGCCGCTGGCGGAGCGGCAACGATGACGATGTCGGGTGCGGCGGCAACCATGTCATCGATTGTCCCGACGAACTGAGAGACCAGTGATCGATCCGTTGCGACACGCACAGCGTCAGGGTCCGCGTCGTAACCCACGACGGTCCAGCCAGCAGCGATAAGTCCGGCGCCAATCGATCCCCCGATGAGACCGACACCGACCACGCCAGCCGTCTTTGTGGATTCCATGCTGTCACCCGTCTCGATCATCCCACGAGGCTAGGCCAGCAGAGATCGAATACGGATTGGGGATTT
>QQUL01000282.1 GCA_008501565.1 Armatimonadota bacterium | reverse complement strand
CGTCATTCCGACACATCAGGGCAGGGCAGCCGAGAAGATCCTGTTCTCCGTTGCGGTCTCTGAGGGCGATGTCGTACCGAACAACACACATTTCGATACCACCCGCGCCAACGTCGAGTACCAAGGCGCCGAGGCTCGCGACCTTGTGATTCCCGAGGGACGAAACCCGGCGGCGATACTGCCATTCAAGGGAAACATGGACGTGGACGGTCTCCGGGCCACGATCAAGGACGTTGGTGTCGAGCGCATCCCGATGGTCATGATCACCGTGACCAACAACTCAGGCGGTGGGCAGCCCGTTTCGATGGAGAACGTGCGCGCTGTGCGTGAGGTTTGCGATGAGTTCGGTCTCCCACTCATCTTCGATGCGTGCCGATTTGCCGAGAACGCATGGTTCGTCAAGCTGCGCGAAGACGGATATGCAGACAAGACCCCGAAGGAGATTGCCCAGGAGATGTTCTCCTACGGCGACGGTGCAACCATGTCAGCCAAGAAGGACGGCCTGGCCAACATCGGTGGGTTCCTCGCCCTCAACAACAGCGAGTGGGCGATGAATGCACGCAACATGCTCATCCTCACCGAGGGTTTCCCCACCTACGGGGGTCTTGCCGGCTACGACCTCGAAGCGATAGCGGTCGGTCTGGAAGAGGTGCTCGACGAGAACTATCTGCGGTACCGCATCCGATCGACCGAGTATCTCGCAGACAAGGTCAACGGTGCCGGAGTGCCGATCGTTCTCCCTGCTGGAGGACATGCCGTCTACATCGACGCCGCGTCGCTGCTCCCACACATCCCGGCGCACCAATACCCGGCGCAGGCGCTTGCCATCGAGCTGTACCGAACCGGTGGTGTCCGCGGGGTCGAGATCGGCACGGTGATGTTTGGGAAGGCCAACCCGGACGGACCCGACACACCGGCCGCCATGGAGCTCGTGCGTCTTGCGATTCCAAGGCGGATGTACACCCAGAGCCACATCGACTACACCGCAGAAGTCGTGATCGACGTCGCCAACCGCGCCGCCGCCCTACCCGGATATCGAATTTCCGAACAGGCCCCTTGGCTTCGTCACTTCACGTGCAGGTTCGAACCAATCGACGCTTGACGGTCGCCGGCAGACAGTCGGTGTCTGTCACCCGTCGAATGGGGTGCGCTTCACGGATTGCTCGTCGCTCGTGGTCAGCCATCAAACCTTGGGGTCGTTCCTCAGGTAGCCGACGAGGGTCTCGAAGACTTCGGCCACTGCTCTGACGTCGTTGACTCGATGATTGGCTGCGGTGTCGCCGCCGCCGACCTTGATGCCGATGTCGTGAGGATCGAGCGTCTTGAACACTGCCTCGTCGGTCTCGTCGTCGCCGATGAAAAGTACGGCAGCAGCCCCCGTGGAGGTGCGGAGGTCGGCAACGGCCGATCCCTTGTCGCCCTTGCCGAGGACGGCCTCAACGACCTTCTTGCCCTCGATGACCCTCGCACCCGCGACGCCGGCCAGCCGTCGAGCCGCCATCTCGGCGGCGTCCGCATCGTCCGCGTGGCGATAGTGGAACGCAGCACCGGTCGGTTTCGCCTCGACCTCGGTTCCAGGGAATTCGGCTGACAGCCTGGTCAAGACCTCGATGAGGTGATTGACGGTTTCGGATTGATCGTCTGATCGAAGCGACGAACCGTGGTTTCCGACAAGGATCACATCGGGCTGTGAGCCGACAAATGTTTGAAGAGCATCAATCGATCGACCAGAGACGATGGCGACGTGGACCCCTTCGACACTCCCCAGCTGCAGAAAGCCGTCCAGGGTTCTTCGATCGGGGACGGCTAATGCCGGATCGTCCACGATTGGTGCCAGTGTCCCGTCGTAGTCAGACGCAATCAGCAGCGGTGTGAACGACGTCAGATCCGACAGCGCACGGTCAAGCGATGATTCGATCAGGTGTCCTTCAGCATGGCCAGACAGTCATCGGCCCATTGAAACACGTCAGACCGGTTGATCGTCTTGCGAAGTCTCCGCATTCGTCTTCGTTGTTCGTCCTTGGGCATGGTTGCCGCCTGTTCGATGGAGTCGGCAACGGCGTCGACGTCGTACGGGTTGACAATCAGTGCTGATCTGAGCTCCTCAGCCGCACCTGCGAATTCGCTCAGGATCAGAACACCGTCCTCGTTGGTTCGCGATGCGGCGTACTCCTTGGCAACCAGGTTCATACCGTCACGGAGGGGAGTGACCAACATGATGTCGGCTGCCACGTAGTAGGCCACGAGCTCCTCGAATGGAAGCGATCGATACAGATACGAAATGGGGGCCCGTCCGAGTTCTCCATATTCCCCGTTGATCCGACTGATACTCTGCTCGATGTCAAGTCGGAGCTCCTGGTACGCCGGTACCTGTTCGCGGCTCGGCACAGCCAGCTGCACGAACGCATATTGCTCCACCTTCTCGGGAGAGCGGTCGAGCAACGAAGAGAATGCCTTGAGCCGAGCGTCGATGCCCTTGGTGTAATCCAGACGATCAATGCCGAGGATCACGTGGTCCGGGTTCCCGAGCTCCTCTCGGACCTCACGGGCACGTTCTTGGATCTCTGGCGACCGGGCCAGACGCTCAAAGTCTGTGGTGTCAATGGCGATTGGGGCTGGCTGCAGTTGAATCGTGCGACCATCCCAGTGGAGCTCCCGCCTACCAACGGCCCTCGCACCGCCGATGCGGGTTGCCGCTCGTCGAAAGTTGTCTGCACCCTGTTTGGTCTGAAACGCCAGCACGTCGGCGCCGAGGAGACCATGGAGAATCTGCTCACGCCACGGGAGTCTCGCAAAGATCTCGATCGGCGGGAACGGGATGTGGAGGTAGAAACCGATTGTCATTGCGGGCCGCATTTCACGCAGCATCGCGGGCACGAGCTGAAGCTGGTAGTCCTGGACCCACGCGATATCGCCGGGTTCAGAGATCTCGTCCGCGGCCTGCGCATACTTGCGATTGACGTCCTTGTAGGGACCCCACCAGTGCCGATGGAACTCTGCTGGCACGATGCCATCGTGATACAGGGGCCACAACGTGCCGTTGCAGAACCCGAAGTAGAACTCATCAACATCAGACTGTGTCAGAGCGACCGGTCGCTGGAGGATCCCATCGTGCTCAAACGGCGGTGTGTCGAAATCCGGTATCCCCGACCAGCCGACCCAGGCCCCCGAGACGTTCTGAAGCACAGGGACCAGTGCACGAACGAGGCCACCCGGGCTCGTCACCCAACCCTCGTCTTCGCGCGCAACCGGCAGTCGATTCGCCACGACAATGATTCGTTGGACATCTGTTGCTCTCGTCACCCATTGACCATACCCAGCTGAGCGGGATCCGAACTCGGTGCCATTCAATAGTTCGCCTCGTACCTTGCCCGGCGCCGTCAAACCTCGCTGATCCGGTAGTTCGCGAAGCGGCGTCCTCGGCAGTGTTCAC
>QQUL01000020.1 GCA_008501565.1 Armatimonadota bacterium | reverse complement strand
CCGCAGCCTCATTGACAGCCCCGGGCTTTTCGAGTACTTCCTCCGTTCGACTCCCGTCGATGAGCGGGGGGCACTCAACATTGGGTCACGACCATCGCGACGGCCCGACGGTTCGGGTTCCCTGGACGATCTCCGAGCGATCCCATGGGTCTTCGGCTGGACGCAATCACGCCAGATCATTCCCGGTTGGTTCGGCGTCGGTACCGGGATCAAGGCAGCGCGCGAGGCGGGACACGACACCACGATCGCCCAAATGCAGCAGCAGTGGCCGTTCTTCCAGGCGTTCGTTTCGAATGTCGAAATGACGTTGACCAAGACCGACCTCGGGACCGCACGACGCTACGTGGAGGCCCTCGTCCCACCCGAACACCGACATCTGTTCGACATCATCTCAGCCGAATACGATCAGACCATCAAGGAGATCTTGGCCATCACGGGCGAACGGACGCTTCTGGAGGACAACCCCGTCCTCCAACGCACATTGAGGGTCCGTGACGCATATCTCCACCCACTCCATCACCTCCAGGTCAACCTTCTCGAACGATCAAGAGCCGACGATGGCGATGATCCTGACCTCCAGCGTGCACTGCTTCTCACGGTCAACGGAATAGCGGCCGGCCTCCGAAACACCGGATAGCCAACACGCGCCGGTCGACGGCTTCATAATCACTCGTCGGACGTCCATGTGACGGATCTTTGCGGTACCTCGACCGAACCGTTACACCAGAGGATCGAAGGGCTCGAGCCCTATCCGCCGTGGGGTCGTTCCCCGTTGGTCGCTACGAGCCGATGAGGACTGAACCCTTCATGCCGGCGGCGTAATGACCCGGCTGATGACAGCCGAAGATGATCGATCCGGAGTCCGTAAAGTGCCACGTGAGTTCCTTGGTCTCTCCAGGTTCAAGTGAAAAGACGTTGGGCTCGCTGTGCATGTCCATGTCCCCCGACATTTCAGCCATCTCAGCCTCGTGCTCATCCTGCATCTCTTCGGTTCCGAGCACGAAATCATGCGGGATCGCACCCGCGTTCGTCACCCTGAACGTGACAACCTCGCCACTTTGGACCGCGACGTTCTTGGGCGAGAATGAGAAGTCGTCCATTGCGGTGATCTCGATTACGTGATCAACATCGCCACCTTCCATCGGGCTACCAAAGGAAAACTCTCCGGCTCCTTCCATGTCCATGTCGTCTGCCATGGTGGTGTCGGCAACCTCGTTGGAGTCTGTGGTTGAGCTGCAGGCTGCAACGATGAGACTCACAGCCATCAGGGCGATGACAAGTCGAGACCGATATGCCTTCATTTGCGTCCTCCTCCGTGTTCTGCCGTGCATCGGGCCTCGCCGCCCTTCAGGCAGTGAGACTCCGACAACTCAACCTACGACATATCATCGTAGATAACAAGTGCCAATCAGAAGGAGTCACCAGTTGTGGAACGATTCGTACAGCTCGTCGTTGTTGGTGATGTCGGCCACATGTCAGGAGCCTCCTGGGCAGTCATGTCACTATGGATGATCATCGCAATCATTGTGATTGTCGCAATGCTCATGCCGAGGCGAGCTTACGGGAACCCGACAAAACCCACTGAAAAAGCGCTGGGTTCTCGCAAAACCGTACTCCCGTGGACAGATTGACGAGGCTAAGTTTCTGCATCGTCGAAACGTTGTTCGCGACTAGTGGACAATGATTGCGTGACCCGTCGGGGATGGAGGAAGTCGTGATCTTCCCTTGGACTCGTCCCACATATCTCAACCGCGCTACTACTCGTGCTCGTAGCTATTGCTCAAGCACCCGAGTTCGAGTCTTCGCACTCGCTCGACTCCGAGGTCTGTACCGTCAGCGAATCTGTGCCGCTCCTCCGTCGTGAACGATCAGCCGCGAGCGTCCCTAGTCACCGATATCGGTTCGCAGGTTTCGGCTGACCTCGGTACGAAACTCGTCGCTGACTTTCGCCTCGTCTGCGAATCTCTCCCATTCGCCGACAGCGTCGAGCACGCCTCGGACCGTGGCCATTGGTTTGCGCACCCCAACCGTCGACGCGACCGCGAGCAAATCATCGAGTTGGATGTTTGCCTGCTTGCCGTTGATCGTCATCTGGTGTTGTGACGTCCACGGTGAGGCCGGATTGAATGCATACGTGACGTCATAGGCAGGTGCGAGGGTCCACACTCCGTCACGATCCATCCGGAACCCGATGTTCTTGGTGTGGTCATCGTGGTTTCTCGCAACGACGTTGAACACCAACCGTCGATACAGCTGTTCCGTAGCGCCGAAACCACACAGCTGGGTGGTCAACATCAGGGCGTCCTCCCAACTATGACGGCCCGTTTCGTTGTAGTCGCGGTGCGTGATTGCTTGGTACGTCTGCACATGGTGCTTCGAACCGTCGGGGTCCCTGTCAAAGCGCTGCGTCATGAAGTGAGCGCGCCCGGCGGAGTCCGTATGGACTCGGCACTGAGACATGTTGATTCCAGCTGCTCGTGCCATCAGGTGATACGCCATCTCCACCCTCCCGTAGCCGGCCGGATCGGTGAATGTGCCGTCGGTGGATCCAACCCCGTCAAACTTGATGATCCAATACTCAAACCCCGCGGGTGCGGCGACCTGACCCGATCGCATTTCGTCGGTGACTGGGTTCCAGGCAATAACAGCTTTCGCCCTCACACCACCTGCAGAGGTTCCCACCTGCAACAGGGTGTCCAGTCCGTCGTCGTCGAGTTCGGCCGACATCCCCTTGTGGGCCGACAGGACACTGGCCGCAAGGTCGGCCAACTCACCTGCAGTCACGACCTCGCTTCGGCCAAGCCCACGCGTGGCAGGTCGATACTCGAGCGCACCCATCCCCCGTTTCCCCACGTAGAGGAGCCGCTCGACCGGTGTGTACGAATCGCGCGGCCTGCCCTGAGTCGCAAGCCATCGGTTGAATACAGCGGTGCCCCACCGATCGGGAAGCGAGTCGGCGAGCATCCCGGGAAGGCCTTGAAAAGCATTTCGACCCAGCTCGGGAAAGCTGTAAATACGATTGGCATCGAGCGGCATCATCACCGGGGAGACCGGCAACCCGCTCTTGACAAACGGGGCTGCGTACTGGAATGACGCCGTCGCCCTCTGCGGATTCCAGGCGACGGCACCCACTTCCTGTCCCCACAGATGTACCGTTGCTACGTCAACGCTCATCGTCGATCGCCTGTGACCGATCTTGGCCCGATGCTCGCAGCCTCTCCCTGCCCCTCCGCTTGCTCAGCTCGATCGGTGACATCTCAGCCTCCGGGAGAACCGCCTCAACGCGGTGCAACAGCCCAAGGGCGCGTAGCATGCGAACGAACGTCGTCAGCGAAGAACCACCGCCCGACTCTGCATTGCGCAGTGCGCCAATCGAGATGCCTGCAGCACGAGCAAGCTCCTCCTGGGTGATGTTTCGATTCAGCCGCTCCTGACGGAGACGGATTCCGAGCTCCTCCAGGATTGCATCGTCGGCCCACGCATCAAACTGCGACATTCTGTAACCACTATTTATCTGTAGATTGACCCTTGTATTGGGGGTTTATACACATAAATATATCAGTTTCTATAGCTTCTGTCTATCGATGTACTGGCCATCTCGGCCAGAACCGTCCCCGTTTTGGGTCGGATTCAAGCCATGCGACGGCTTCATCGCCCGAAAGACCGGGTACCTGGCGGCCATCGAAGGTGAAGTTCTTCAGCGACCTCGCCGCGGATTGCTCTTGGTACCGAGGGGACAGGTCCTCAGGCGACGGTCCGAGGGCCGGCCAGATCGTGTAGCCACCGGCCTTGCGATGCACCCACGTTGGCATATATGCCGTGTCCCATAGCGACCAGCTGCCCTCTGAGTCGGAGCGGAGGCGAATCATCAGCACGGCACCGTCTTCGGTGTTGGGTCCGCTGTATCCCGCTGACTGATTCGACAGAAAGTTGCCAAGCCCGTACGCCACCAACTTGCCATTCACGCGCTCGACGGCCTGAAGCACGTGTGCATGGTGACCGACGATCATGTCGATGGCGTCCGAAGCGGTCAGGGTGTCGGCTACCGAGAGCTGCTGGGCGGTGGTTGACACGCGGTACTGGCTGCCCCAGTGGAGCGACACGACAACCCAATCGGCACCGCCCTCTTTGAGCGCCTCGGCATCAGCGATGATCCGATCGGTGTCGATCAGCCCCACCGACCACTCGTGCTCGGGTCGGTACACCTGAACGCCGTAAGTCGCGGACAGGTGTCCAACAGTCAAATGATCCAGTTCGTAGAGCACGCCATGGGATCGGACCTCCGTCGTTGCCGTGCCCGTGTGACCGAGGCCCGCCTCATCGAGGACCGCAATTGTGGATTCGATTCCGGACGTCCCGTAGTCAGTCGAGTGGTTCGAGGCGGTCGAGCATCCATCGTATCCGGCCCCTGCGACCGCTGAGGCAAACTCCCCCGGAGCCGACAGTCGAGGAAACACACCAATCGGGTGACCCGGGACGTCGAGCGTGACCTCTTGATGGCAGATGGCAAGGTCCGCAGCGGAGATCACCGACCGAACCTCGTCGAACATCGGAGTGAAGTCGAAGTCTGCCTCTGCTTCCTTTGCGAGCTCTGCAGCCTTTCGTGCGATTCGATTGTGAACCAGCATGTCACCGGTGAATGCAAGGGTGACCGTGTTGCCTCTGATCACCTCGGGTACCTGTGTCGGAGGTCGGGCACCGACGGGGGCAGCGGCTGCAACCGGCAAGGCGAAAACCAGGCTCGCAATCCCGAACACGGTGACGGTGATGATCCTCTTCATGGCAGATCGCGACGGTAGCGGAGGGGTCCGCGAACGAGAGCATTCCCCAAATGGTTTGTCGGAGAGCAACGTCGGAAGGCGGCCATCGGATTACCGTCCTCAGATGGCATACACGACCATCCTCTTTGACCTCGATCACACGCTGCTCGACTCACAGGCGTCCGAGGCGCGTGCATTTAACGCGACGCTGCGTGAAGCGGGGATCGACAACCCTCAAGAGCATTTCTCCGAGTACACCCGGATCAACCGAAGTCTGTGGGCTGCCGTGGAACGGGGTGAGATCGCTCCCAACGACCTCAGAGTCACCCGCTGGGAGCGCCTGGTCTCCAAACACGAACTGGATGCAGATGCTCAGATCCTCGCCCAACGGTATGTCCGGGGGCTTGGGGAAGAGGGTGACCTCTATCCGGGCACGGTTGCGGTCCTTGATGAATTGTCGACCCGGGCGGCACTTGCGCTCGTGACGAACGGACTCGCCGAGGTCCAGCGAAGGCGAATCGCACGCCTTGGACTCGAACGGTACTTCGACCCAATCGTGATTTCGGGAGAAGTCGGAGTCTCCAAGCCGGCAGTCGAGATCTTTGAACTCGCCTTCCGAGCACTCGGCAGACCCGCCAAGACCAGGACCCTCATGGTCGGCGACTCGCTCACGTCAGATATCCAGGGAGGGATCAACTTCGGCATAGACACGTGCTGGTACAACCCACGTTCGGCAACGTCGACCGGACCACGGAGTACCCACGAGATCGCAGACCTGTCGGAGTTGGTCGAGGTGGTCTCCAACGGTGATCATGGGTAATGCGAGACCCTCGACTGGTCGAATCGAGACTCACGTGCCATGATTCGGTATGGCTGAAATTCGGATTCCACGAACGGCGATACTCGCCATCGCCATTGTTGTCGCGACGGCGGCCTGTACGAGCTCGTCGGACGAAACAACGACGACCAGCACACCAACCACAACCTCGATACCCGCCGCGACAACCAGCACGACGTTGACCGCGACCACAACAACCACCACGACCACGACGGTCGCCCCAACAACCACCACCACAACGACGACATTGCCACCGACAACGACCACCACGACCCTGCCACCAGATCCGCCACCGTCGAAGGTCACTGGCGTAATCGTGGAAATCGGGGGTGGAAGCGGCGAGGTCTATGTCCAGTGGGCTGCCTCGGCTGCAGCCGATCTCGACCACTACTCGCTCTCGTACTCGGAGAATCCCGGCGGTACAAAGAGCCATCTCGTCAATGTCCCAGCGGGAACCACCAAGTACCTCGACTTCCCACGCGAACTCACGCCAGGGATCCACTGCTATGTCATCAAGGCAGTCGACTCCGGGGGCAACGCATCACCGGGTTCAGATGAGGTCTGTCTGTCGATCACCTAGCGGCCTGAGCTTCGCCGGATTGGTCGAGACAGATCGTTCCTAGGGTGTATCCAAAGCGTTCTGGGAGCCTCATGAAGATCACACGAATCACCGCGTATCAGGTCGATCTGCCCCTTCACGAGGGGCGGTATTCGTGGTCGGGCGGCAAGTCAGTCGATGTCTTCGACTCAACCGTGGTTCGCATCGAGACCGACGAAGGCATCGTTGGCCACGGCGAGGTGTGCCCGCTCGGACCGGCATACCTGCCCTCCTACGCCGCAGGGGCTCGGACGGGGATCGCTGCGATCGCCCCTGACCTCATCGGAGCCGATCCGACACAACTCGATGTGGTCAACGCACTCATGGATCGAGCCCTGAAGGGTCATCCATATGCGAAGTCCCCGATCGACATGGCATGCTGGGACATCCTCGGACAGGTATCCGGACTTCCCGTCTCGACGCTGCTCGGCGGCACCTTCGGTGACGACTTCGTGCTGTATCGGGCCATCTCCCAAAGACCGCCACAGGAGATGGTCGACAACGTGGCGACGTACCGGGACCAGGGATACCGACGCTTCCAACTCAAAGTTGGTGGTGACCCCGACACTGACATCGAGCGCATTCGCGCGGTGGGAACAACAATGAATACCGGCGAGAAGCTGATAGCCGACGCCAACACCGGATGGCTCATGCATGAAGCCGCGCGGGTCGTGCGGGCGGTCGATGACGTTGATGTCTACATCGAACAGCCGTGTCTCAGCTATGACGAATGCCTGTCCATTCGACGCCGAACGAGTCATCCGTTTGTGATGGACGAAACCATCGACGGACTCGATGCGCTGATGCGTGGCCATGCCGACGACGCCATGGATGTGGTGAACATCAAGATCAGCAAGTTCGGGGGGCTTACAAAGGCCCGTCAGGCCAGGGATCTGTGTGCATCGCTTGGCATAGCGATGACGATTGAAGACTCGTGGGGAGGCGACATCACCACCGCGGCGATCTCCCACCTTGCCCACAGCACACCAACAGAACTGCTCTTCACCGCTACCGATTTCAACAGCTACGTGACCGTCAGCATCGCTGACGGCGCGCCTCAGCGCGACAACGGACGAATGGCTTCGTCGAACCAACCGGGACTTGGGATCACACCGATTCCCGGCGTTCTCGGCGAACCAGTCTTCACGACCTCAATCTGATCACGACAAGACACGACAGGAGCACATCATGAACAAGACAATGTACGGCTACGAGCGCACATCCACGCTGTCATTCGACGAGGCGGAGACAGCGATTCGAAAGACCCTCGCGGACCACGGATTCGGGATCCTCACAGAGATCGATGTTGCCGCGACCCTCAAGGCCAAGCTGGGTGTCGAGCGAGACGCATACAAGATCCTCGGTGCCTGCAACCCCGCGTTGGCCAACCAGGCAATCGGATTCGACGACGAGATGGGGCTCTTGCTGCCATGCAACGTCGTTGTTGCCACGGTTGACGGATCGACGCGGGTCTCAGTTGTCGATCCACATGCCATGCTCGGTGTTGCCGGTGACTCTGCCGAACTCGCCAAGGTGGCGTCCGAGGCTCGTGACAAGCTCGTGGCTGCATTGGAAGCAATCAACTAGACCACTCACCACCGTCAGCGGCCCGGCAGAATCGGGGTAGCGTCGGCCCCACGCATGGAACTCGGAATCACGACATTTGCCGAAACGGCTCTCGACGCAAGCGGCGCACGCGCCATCAGTCATGGCGACCGGCTCAGACAGATACTCGACGAGGTTGTGCTCGCCGACGAGGTGGGCCTCGACATATATGGGATCGGTGAACACCACCGACCGGACTTCGCTGCGTCGGCTCCTGCGGTTGTGCTCGCTGCAGCAGCAGGCCGAACGAAACAGATCAAGCTCAGTCCCGCGGTGACGGTGCTGTCATCCGACGATCCTGTGCGGGTGTTCCAACAGTTCGCCACGCTTGACATCGTCTCGTCCGGCCGCGCCGAGCTTCTCGTCGGGCGAGGTTCATTCATCGAGTCCTTTCCGCTGTTCGGATACTCGCTCGACGACTATGACGGGCTCTTCAAGGAGAAGCTCGACCTGCTCCTCGCCATCCGAGACAGCGAACGGGTGACGTGGTCGGGTCAGTTCCGATCATCGCTCGACGATCAGGGTGTCTACCCACGGCCCGATCGTCAGCTCCCGGTGTGGGTTGGTGTCGGGGGAACACCCGAATCGGTCGTGCGGGCAGGACATCGTGGGCTCCCCGTGGCCCTGGCGATCATCGGTGGCTCACCGGACCGTTTCTCGGTATTCAGCAAGCTTCACCGTCGATCACTCACCGAGGCCGGCTTCACACCGGCCGAGGTCCCACTTGCTGTCCACGCCCACGGCCACATCGCACCGTCGATGGACCAAGCGGTGGAGGAGTTCTATCCCTCGTATGCCGCTGCGATGACCCAGATCGGGCGCGAACGAGGATGGGGGCCGATGACCCGCGAGCAGTTCGAAGTGATGAGCCAACCCGAGGGTTCGCTCGTGATCGGGACACCTGAAGAAGTGGCGGCCAAAATCCTCCGCTGGAGGGACGTCCTAGACATCGATCGGTTCATGCTCCACGTGAGCGTCGGAACGATGGACCACGATCATGTGATGCGATCGATTCGGATGCTCGGCACCGACGTTCGGTCGATCGTGGATGCGGGACTGCTGCCGTGACCCGCCATCCGAGGGAGGGGTGCACCGGCTCGTTCTTTGGGCTGTTGCCCACCGTCACGGTGGGTTCTTACCCTGGGTGCGCGTCACACCTTGGACACGCGTCGGCGGCTAGCATCGCGGTTCGATGATCTTTTCAGACCGCACCATCAAAGAAAGCATCGACGCCGGGCGGATCCTCATCGACCCGTACGACGAGGCGATGGTGCAGCCATCGAGCGTCGACCTTCGCTGCGACCCGAACTTCCGGGTATTCGAGAACCACAAGTACGCCCTCATCGACCCGAAAGCACCACAGGGGGACCTCACGACGACCGTCACGGTCAGCGATTCCGAGCCGTTCATCCTTCACCCCGGCGAGTTCGTGCTGGGATCCACCCTTGAGGTGATCGGCCTCGCCGATGACATCGTTGCACGCCTGGAGGGCAAGTCGAGCCTCGGCCGCCTCGGCTTGTTGATCCACTCAACGGCCGGCTTCATCGATCCGGGGTTCAAGGGGCAGGTGACGCTTGAGTTGTCCAACGTGGCCAACCTTCCGATTGCGATCTACCCGCGTATGAAGATCGGACAGATCAGCTTCTACCAGATGACCACGCCAGCCGAGTTCCCCTATGGCTCACCCGAGCTCGGTTCCAAGTATCAGGGACAGACGGGCCCGACGCCGTCTCAGATGCACACGGATTTTGAGGGTAAAGGGTGACGACCGTTCCGGTCCGCGTCCAGGCGGTGATGATCGACTGCCGTGATCCCGAGGCTCTGATGTCGTTTTGGAGCGACGTCGCCGGTGTGGAAGTCGCAGGACGCTACCCCGACTACATCTTCTCCACGCCGCTGCCGGGCACACACATCAGCCTTGCGTTTCAGCGGGTTCCCGAGGACAAGCTTGTCAAGAACCGACTCCACCTCGATGTCGGGCATCCAGATCGTGAAGCCGCTATTGCCAAGGTCGTCGCACTCGGGGGAACCCGGGTTGCGGACCACACCGAGGGGGGCGCGGCGTGGACAGTCATGACCGACCCCGAAGGCAACGAGTTCTGCATCACGGCGATCCACTGACCGGGATCACGCGAGTTCGGTGACCCGCAATCTGGCTTCCTCAATGGTGGCATCGGCAGGGCAGTCGAACTTGCGGGCGAGATAACCCAGCCCATCCCCAGTCGCCAGCATCGAGGTGATCTGTCCAGCCGGTTCATCGTTGATACGGAATTCCGATCCCGCAGCAACCGTTCCCGGTGCTGCCGAAACCCGCACAAGCCGTTTCGTGGGCGCCGCACCACGGTGATACGACCTCGCAACCGGTTCCTGACCCGTGTAGCAGCCCTTGTCAAAAGAGACAGTCGCATCAATCAGGCCGGTCATCGCCGGGGTGATGCCCTCCATGATCTCACTCCCCATCGCTGGCCAACCGGTGTGAATCCGCATTGCCTCCAGGTCAGCCGAAGGCAGATTTACCGGAGCGGAAACGTTTGGACCGATCACATCAACGCCCTCTGGACTGCGCCCAGAGCACACGGAAACAATCGGTGCGTCGAATGTCCGCGTTGAGGATCCATCGCCCCGCCACGCGACCCCGGGCCAGGTTGCCTGGGAAAACCTCGCGTCTGTTCGGAACAGAAGCCCGTCCAGCCTGGCACGTACCGATTCGCCGTAGCCGGGTTCGATGTCGAAGGCCAGCCGGTCGTGGCCGATACGCGTCACCCGAACGAGAGCCTCGATCGACGCCTTTGGATCAAGGATGAAGGACCACACCGACTGACCGAGAGGGATCGCCTCGATGTCCTGGGTCAGCTGTGTCTGTAGATACGACCGTGCGTCCGATCCTTCAACAATGACGATGTCCCGCTCGATCGGTGTCGCTGTCAGTTCTTCTTCGGCCATGTGGCAAGGCTAGGAATGAGGATGAAGGCGTGCGACGAATCCCGCTACAGGGCAACCGGTGCAGCGACCACATCGGTCTCCCGCTTCGATGTCGTTGCGAGTGCACCGCCAACAATCACCAAAGCTATGCCAACCCATGTCAGCGGACTGGGAGTCTCATCAAGGAACAGCATCGCCCACACAACCGCCGAGGCGGGTTCGATATACATGATCGTGCTCACAGCGGCTACCGGGATGACCCGGTACACCTCCCAGTAGAGGAATCCGGCGAGGCCCGTGAACACGGCTCCGAGGATGATGAAGCTCACCATCTCGTCCGTGTGATTGGTCAGCGCCCCATAGGTTGCGGGGGCAAGGACGACGGACGCAACGGTCAATTCACCGATCGACATGGTCAAGCCCCGAAGATCCCTTGCCGCGGGATGGCCGACGATCATCAGGGTCGCAAGAAGGGCTGCCGCGATTCCCGCCACCGCGATGCCCTTGAGTGAGGTGGAGCCTCCCTCGCCGATCGCCCACGGTTGAACGACAACGATCGTGCCCGTCGCTGCGACGCCGAGGGCGAACCAGAGTCGGCGCGGGACGACCTGCCCGAGCATTGGCCCCGACAGAATCGATGCAGCGATCGGACCGATGTACAGAACCGAGAGTGCGATCGCCACGGTGGTGAGCTTGATCGACTCGAAGAAGGCGATCCAATGTGCAGCAAGGAGCAGCCCACACACGACGAGCCGAACGCGGTGCATCGCAGGAAACCGCAGCTTGCGTACGGCAGCCGCAACGATGATCAAGGCGATCGCCCCAAAAGTCACCCTGACCCCGACGAGCCCGGTGGACGAGACATCGTTCCGAACGAACAGGGGGATCGCGCCCCAGGCAACGGCGACTCCCGCCAGAAGAAGGCTCGCGGCAAATGGCGACAGTCGGCCGTCAGTCATCCCGCCACGCTACCGGCACTTCTGACGTCTGACTTCTGACGTCTGACGTCAGATTCCCTACATCGGTGACTCTGCGCGGCCCATGTCTGAGAAGAGGGTGAATTCGGGCAGGAAGGTCATGTCAACCTTGCCCACACCGCCCTGCCGGTGCTTTGCGATGACCACCTCGGCAACGCCCTTGGATTCGACCTTGTCAGGGTGGTAATACTCATCGCGATAGATGAACATCACGACGTCGGCGTCCTGTTCGACGGCGCCGGATTCCCGCAAATCGCCGAGGCGGGGACGCTTGTCCTCACGGGACTCGACCCCACGGTTGAGCTGGGACAACGCAATGATCGGGACATGCAGCTCACGGGCAAGGTTCTTCAGGGACCGTGAGATCATGGCGATCTCCTGCTGACGGTTCTCCTGACCGGATCCGTTCATGAGCTGGAGGTAGTCGACGACAACGAGGTCAAGACCCGGCTTTCGCCGAAGCCTTCGACACTTGGCTCGTATTTCGGTGACGGTCAACCCCGGCGAGTCGTCAACGAAGATGTTCTGCTTGTAGAGCGCTCCTGCTGCGTTGGACAGCTTCGTGAAGTCCCCTTCGGTGAGCTTCCCGGTTCGGAGTCTTTGCGAGTCGATCCGACCCTTTGAGCAGAGCATGCGGGTGACGACCTCTTCACGGCTCATCTCGAGCGAGAAGATCGCGACCGTCTTGCCACCCAGGGCAACGTTCTGCGCCATGTTGAACGCCAATGACGTCTTGCCCATCCCTGGTCGAGCGGCAACGATCACAAGGTTGGTTGGATGGAGTCCGGCAAGCTTGCGATCGAGATCGCGGAATCCCGTTGAGGTACCGGTGACTTCGGATCCGCTTCGTTGGAGCTCTTCTGCCTTCTCGATGGCTGGACCCAAGAGGTCGTCGATTGGTTGGAGTCCGTCACCGACCCGACGCTCCGCAACCGCAAAGACTGCCTGTTCGGCCTGATCAACGATCTCGTCGATGGGCTCGGCCATCTTCGTGGCGATCACTCCGATGTCGCCACCAACGCGCATCAGGCGTCGCCGCAAGGCATGTTCTTCGACAATCGCCGCGTAGTACTCGACATTTGAGGTTGCAGGGACGGCGTCGATGAGGTTGGTGAGGAACTCGATTCCACCGATACGGTCGAGTGTTCCGTCGCGCCGCAGTCCTTCGGAGACGGTTACGGCATCGATCGGTTCGTTTGCGTCGAACAACCCTTGGACGACCTCAAACACCTGCTGGTGCGCTGGCTTGTAGAAGTCCTCGGCGTGAAGCTTCTCAAGGGCGATGTTGGCGGCGTCCGAGGAAAGAAGAACTGCCCCGAGTACCGATATCTCCGCGTCAGCGCTGTGCGGCGGTACGCGCAACCCATCTCTGTTCGTAGGCGTGTCCAAGACCGATGTCACCGGTCCTCCTCGGTGGTCGTCGTCAACGTATTGTCCCCATCATCTCAGTCGGGTACGACAGAAATCAGAAGTCAGAAGTCAGGAGTCAGATTCCAGACATCACGTCCTGATTGTGGGTTGTGCCAGCGGGTGCGAGTGTATGCGGCTGCAATACGACTCAGGTGTGGATTACACGCCTTAGTTTTCCCGTTCACGGTTGTTTGTCGCGGCCTACTACTTGTAGCTCACAGCTTTCCGCTTTCAGCTTACAGCCAGCGTCCTTCTTCCGTACGTGGAGAACCGTAAGCCTCGCCTATCGGTCCC
>QQUL01000148.1 GCA_008501565.1 Armatimonadota bacterium | reverse complement strand
GATTCGCGGTGAGTTCCTCGACTTCCGAAACGATCGAGATCATCTCAAGCAGGTCGTCGACCCCGTCTCCATTGAGCGCCGACAGCTCGATCGCCGGCGTCTCACCACCGAGTTCCTCAACCACGATTTCGTGTTGCGTGAGTGCAGCACGAACGGCGTACGGGTCAGCCGCCTCGAGGTCGATCTTGTTGATCGCAATGATGATCGGAACCTCGGCAGCTTTGGCATGGCTGAGAGCTTCGACGGTCTGAGGCATCACGGAGTCGTCCGCCGCAATGACGATGATCGCTATGTCCGTCACGTCGGCGCCTCTCGCCCGCAGGGCGGTGAATGCCTCGTGACCGGGCGTGTCGATGAAGGTGATCGCCGAGTCACCTGTCTTGACCTGATATGCACCGATGTGCTGTGTGATGCGTCCGGCTTCCCCTTCGATCACGTTCGCATTGCGAATCGTGTCGAGGAGTTGTGTCTTGCCGTGATCTACGTGACCCATCACGGTGACGACGGGTGGCCGTGGTACGAGGCTTTCGGGATCGTCCTCGTAATCGACCAGGTGACGTTCGCGTGTCCAGGGCTCGTCTTCTTCATCGGATTCGGCAACGAGGATCTCCCAGCCGAGTTCTCGCCCAAGCGGTTCGATGGCATGAACAGGGATCTCGCCTCCGCCCGGCACCATTTCACCCATGAACATGAGGGTCTTGACGATGTCGGCTGTCCGAATCTGCACCATCCGTGCGAGGTCGTGCACGGTGATTCCCGGCCCAACAAGAAGCACCTTCTCCTCGTCATCGTCAGGTTCGGCTTCTTCCTTATCAGCGTCAGGTTCGATCTCGCCATCCGACTCAACCTCTTCGGCTTCGTGTGACGCCTGACTCGCGTCATCGGTCATCGGACTTCGGTCATCGGTCATCGGACTCGCGTCATCGGTCATCGGACTTCGGTTATCGGTCGTCGGACCTTCGTCATACGAAAGTCGTACGAGTGCCGCGGCATCCTCATCTAGCCCTGACGACGCCGTCTTCACTTCGATGCCGAGCTCCTGTGCGCGCGCAAGCACGTCCTTGGACTCCTGTCCAAGGTCTCGTGCCAACTCGTAGACGCGTACTTTGGCCACGGTCATTCAGCCCCTTCAGAGCTTGATTCCTCAACAGTTTCTTCGACGACCTCGTCAACAACTTCTTCGACGAGTTCTTCGGCTACCTCTTCACTGGCTTCTGACTTCTGACTTCTGACTTCTGATCCCAGATCGGCTTCTTCGTCTGACGTCTGACTTCCGACGTCCGACGTCTGATCTCCTTCGTCCGACGTCTGATCTCCTTCGTCTGACGTCTGATCCCCGTCCCCCTCGGTGACCGTCTCGAATTCGACGTCCTCGTCACCCTGCACGTCGAGTCCGAGGTCTTGCGACTCGGATTGGATATCGATCTTATAACCGCTCAGTCGTGCGGCGAGGCGGGCGTTCTGGCCCTCCTTGCCAATGGCAAGGGAAAGCTGATGATCCGGAACGATCACGATGGCGGTGGGAATCTGGCCCTCTTCGAGTGGTTCTTCTGGTTCGACCAGCCTGACATCCAGGACGCGTGCAGGGCTCAACGCCTCCGCAATGAATGCGGTGACATTCTCGTCCCACTCGACGATGTCGACCTTCTCACCTTTGAGCTCGTTCACGACCTGCCGCACGCGAGAGCCGCGTGCCCCTACGCATGCACCGACCGGGTCAACGTTGGGATCGTTCGACGCCACGGCGATCTTCGTGCGATGTCCGGCTTCGCGGGCAATGACCTTGATCTCGATGTCTCCGTCTACCAGTTCAGGAACTTCCAGCTCAAACAGCGCTCTGATGAACTCGGGATGGCTGCGGGTGACGACGATCGGAGCCCCCTTGCCCTCTCCCCTCACCTCAAGCACCAGCGCCTTCACACGGTTACCGCGTTCGAGGCGTTCAAACGGAATCTTTTCGGATCCGGGAAGCATGGCCTCTGCGTCACCAAGGTCGAGGATGGCAAACCGATGGTCGGATTGCTGCACGATTCCAGTGATGAGGTCGCCTTCACGACCCTCGTAGAGGTCGAACACCTGCTCACGTTTCGCATCGCGAAGACGCTGCAGGATGACCTGCTTCGCCGTCTGTGCCGCGATTCGACCGAAATCGTCCGGTGTGTCTTCCCATTCCTCGACGACATTGCCTTCTTCGTCGAGGACCTGGCCATACACACTGATTTCGCCGGTGTCGGCGTCGATCGTGACTCGGGCCTCCTCGGCAGCTCCCGGGGTTCGCTTGTATGCCGAAACGAGTGCGTTGGCAAGAGCTTCGAGGATGGTGTCACGCGGCACGCCCTTCTCTCGTTCGAGGAGGTCGAGTGCGTCCATTAGGTTGTAATCCATCGTTGCTCCTAGGCGTGCTTGGTCTTCTGACCGGGCTTCTCCCACACGAACACGGTTCGTGCGGCTGAAACATCGGCGTATGTGATCTGTCGGTGATTTCCGTCGACGTCCACCACAAAGGTGTCGTCGTCAGCGCTCACGAGGCGGCCGATGTGTGTCTTTTCGTCATCGATGCGGGCAAACGTCTTGATCTTGACGGTGCGACCGATGGACTTGTCGTAGTGGGCCTTCTTCCGAAGCTTGCGTTCGAGTCCCGGCGACGAGACTTCGAGTGTGTACGCACCCTTGATGGGGTCTTCGGCGTCGAGCATCCTGCCGATTCCTCGCGAAAGCTCGGCGATGACATCGACGCCGAGAGGGTCGGATTCGGGGTCCGGTGTGTCGAGCGTGACGCGTACAATCTGTCCACCGTTGAGGACCTCGAGATCGTCGAGTTCAACTCCAACGGCGGCGACGTGTGGTTCGATCATGTCCCACAACCTGTCTTGTACGCTGCTCATCGTGCTCCTTGCACACCAAAAGAGAACTCTGCCAAACAAAGAGGCGGGCCACGGCCCACCTCTGCAGAGATCTCGGTTCGTTGCCCGGAGTATACAGGCCATCGCTCTTTGGTCGGTGTCGTACCTATGTGACGAGTGATGCCACCTCAGCAACTACCGCGTCGATCGGGATCTCGCGTACTTCACCGGAGCGGCGTTCAACGAATTCCACGACACCATTGTCGATGCCGCGTGGCCCAATCGTGATGCGATAGGGAACCCCGATGAGTTCGGCATCGTTGAATTTCACACCGGGACGCTCATCCCGGTCGTCGAGGAGAACTTCCACCCCGGCGGCAGATAGCTCGTCGTAGATTTTGTTGCTCACCTCAAGGGATCGCTCATCATCGGGCCTCACGACGGTGATCACGACATGGAAGGGTGCGATCGCGATCGGCCAGATGATCCCGCGCTCGTCGTGATTTGCCTCGATCGATGCCGCCATGTTCCGCTCGACGCCGATGCCGTAGGAGCCCATGACGACGGGCACCGTCTTTCCATCCTTGTCAAGCACGGTGACA
>QQUL01000366.1 GCA_008501565.1 Armatimonadota bacterium | reverse complement strand
GGTGAAGGATGCGGTGGCATCGTTGTAATACGCTGTTGCTGCGGGATTGCCTGCCTGGGCCACTTCCATCTCCAGCTCAAGGAGGTCGTTTGCGATGGCATCTATCTGGGCCTGCACCGGCTGCTTCGCCTCCGCGAGGTCGGCGATTTGCTGCTGCTTTCCTGACCGAACCGATCGCCATATGAGGTAGCCAATGCCACCGATGATGATGATGAAGACGACGATCCATGCCCAGCCACTCTTGCCTTCGGTCGATTGGTTGGAGCATTTCGCGTTTCCGCCCGTCAGCGTGTTGACGAAGGTTCGGACAACGTCGTTGTCGGAAGCAACGGTAAGTGACTCATCAACTGCATGATTGAGTTGATCCGCGGACCAGAATCCTTCGTTGTCTTCGAACCCGACTGTTTCCGGTGCGACGGTGAACACGGTTCCGATCGTGTCGAGCGCGGTGAGCATCCCTCCGGAGAATGTCGTCGCTCCTCCACTTGGCTCGTCAACCAGAACCACGATATAGAGATTTCCACCTGCATTGCGCGCATCGGCGACCGACGCCGAAACACACAGGTCGGTTGCCGAGGTCCCGGAATCCACGTGAAAACCGTCGGCGGCGACTTCCGCAACGAGGTCGCTTGGCGTCGCAGCGACCACGAACAAGACGGCAAGAACCGCTATGGCGTACGTCGTCACGTGCCGGAAGTTGACACCGGTACGGTCTTTGGCTGTTCGTCGCATCACTTTCCGACCATCGCTCGTAGGAAGAACCCCACATTGGCCGGACGCTCGGCCATCCGTCTGGTGAGGTACGGGTACCACGCTTCACCGTACGGGACATACACCCGCATGGCATGACCCAAGCCCGCCAGTTCAACCTGACGATCTCGGCGTACACCGTAGAGCATCTGGAACTCCCACGGCCCTGAGCGCTTGTCGGCCTGGCGGAGCACCCCCTCAATGCGTGCATCATCGTGCGTCGCTATTGCAGGCTTCACATCGTCGTCCGCCATCAGAACACTCGCCAAGTGATCGAACGCTCCGTCAACCGCGGCAGACGATTGGTGTGCGATCGACGCAGGCTCGGCGTATGCGCCCTTGCAGAGGCGAATATGCCCTCCCAAGGGAAGGATCCGCTCGATGTCGTCCGGGGATCGATGGAGGTAGGACTGGATCGCTATCCCGAGGTTTCCATGGGCCTTCTGGGCGCTCTCGTAGAGCGAAATCGTTGTCTCGGTGTGCTCGGATTCCTCCATGTCCACGGTGACCGTCGACCCGACACCGAGCGCAGCCACCGCAATGCGATCCAGGTTGGCCGCTGCCAGGCCATCATCAAAGCCCATACCGAGCTGCGTCAGCTTGACCGAGACGTTGGCGTCCAGCTTGTTCTCGCCGATCTGTTCTATGCACTCGATGTAGGACTCGGTGGCAGTCATGGCCTCTGGAGCTGTCGATACATGCTCGCCGAGGTAGTCCATCGAAACCTCGAGACCGTCCGAATTCAATGCAGCCGCCGCAGCCACGGCCTCAGAAAGCAGGTTTCCCGCGACAAACCGGTGTGCGACTGCCTTACCGACCCTGGTGTCCGTGATGAGTTTGCGAGTCGCTGTCCGGTTGGTGACGGCGAGCATGGCCGATCGCATCATGTGTCGATCGCTCGTTTCCCGAGCTCGCGTGAACGGTTCGCCGCCGACTGAACGGCATCCTCCATCAGGGCGCGGAATCCGCCTTCTTCGAGGACATGCATTGCGGCAGCGGTGGTGCCACCGGGTGATGTGACCTGACCCCGGAGCCGGAACGCCGACTTGTCGGATTGGAAGAGCAGCTCACCCGAGCCACGGATGGTTTGGTAGACGAGCTTTTCGGCGGCATGGTGAGGAAGGCCCTCCCGAATCGCCGCCTCAATGAGCGCCTCGGCGAGAAGAAACACATATGCCGGTCCGGTTCCAGAAACGGCAGTGACAGCGTCGAGGAGATCCTCGGACAGCTCAATCGTCTCACCGACAGCACCAAGCACGACCCGGGCCCTTGCAATGTGTGCGTTCGATGCGGACGTTCCCGCGGCGAGAGCCGTCATCCCGAGATCGACCGCTGAAGGCGTATTTGGCATGGCACGGATGATCGGCTGACCGGGAAGTGCGGACTCGAGGGTTGCGAGCTCGACGCCAGCCGCAAGACACACGACCACCTGATCGGGCGTGAGGCACTCCCGAATCTGGGAAACAACCGTCGAAGTATCGTTTGGCTTGACCGAGATGATCACCACTTCCCTCCCCTCGGCACCGGCAGCCAACGAAGTGATCGAAGAGATCGCTGTCTCTTTCTGGAGATCTGATGCCCGTTCCGCCCTGCGGGTCACCAAGACCAAGTCATCGGGCGCCCATCCGGCACGAAGTAATCCCCGCGCGAAAATCTCGCCAAGTGATCCGGCGCCCAGAATTGCGACAGTGGGATGGTCCATGGAGCGAGGATATCGCGCGTTCCGTGTCAGATCACAATGTCCATCGAGGCGATGGCGGTCGCAAACCTGCCGGTCATCGCCTCATCAAAACCGGCAAGTCGAACCGATCGCAGCGATGTGGCACCCTCTGAGAGGAACGACGCAGCTGTCTCAACGATCACCACACACGCCTCATCGGGCGGATATCCGTAGATACCCGATGAGATGGCCGGCATCGCCAAGGTGGTTGCTCCGATCTCGCTTGCTGCATCGAGTGCGCCGATCACGGCAGTTGCAAGGAGGCCCTCGTTGTCCTGACCCGGGGTGTGAATTGGCCCGGCGACGTGCACGACATACTCTGATGGCATCTCACCTGCAGATGTCAGCGCCGCGATGCCAGGAGCCAGCGGTCCGTTTTCATCGATCCATTGGCGGGACTCTGCCTCGATCGCGGGACCGCCTGCGGTGGCTATTGCGAGCGCTACACCGCCTCCGTGGACAAGCTCGACATTCGCAGCATTCACGATGACCGTGACGGGCATCTTGGTGATGTCTCCCGTGAGCGCCACAAGTGTCGAGTCACCGAGGCTGACGGCTGCGGCTGCGTTTGACGGAATATCGACCGTCGTCCATTCCCTCTTGTCCCACCGGTCGATCTCCAAGGACGTCGTCCACATCTCGGTGGATCCGGCGCCTTCCAGGTCGAGATTCATCCGATTGGCAACTTCGATCACACGACGCACAACCGCGGGGGCGGGATCAATGAATGTGACACCTGCGGGAAGGCGGGCGGCGATATCGGAAAGGATGTGGGGATAGTGGGTGCATCCAAGAACAACAACGTCGGCTTCGGACGCGGCGATGTCCGGCAGGTATTCGTCGAGCAGATCGTCAACCGGTTCGCCGCGTTCAACGGCGAGCGCAAGGCCGGGGCAGGAACGCTCGATGATCTTCACATCACCTGCGAAGCGACCCACGAGGCTTCGGAACAACTCTCCTTGGAACGTCGCATCG
>QQUL01000184.1 GCA_008501565.1 Armatimonadota bacterium | reverse complement strand
ACAGATACGGTTCGAGTTGGATTTGTGTCGAGACTTTAGGTTCGATCCCAGTATCGCCCACAAGTCCTTCCCACCTCACGAATCATCGACTGGGTTGGTCTTCTCAGCACGCTCTTTGTCCGCTGGTAGAGTGGTGGTGACAGGGGCTATAGGAAGGAAGGTCTCCATGACCCGATCGAGACGGCTTGTGGTTGTAGCGTTGGCTGGCATGTTGGCGACCGTTCTGGTTGCGGCTCCTGCCTCAGCACGACCGGGTAATAATGCTGGCGGAGGGAACATCTCATGCGCCTCCTTGGGATTTGACGGAGAGCTGAAGCTCGATGGTGAGCCGTCACGGGTTGGTCAGGTCGTTCGCAACGGCGACGTTGCCGTCGAGATCACAGCCCTCAAATCCAAAAAGGGTGGTGATCTCGTGGCGTTCAAGTGGGTTCAACTGCGGGGTCCCGCAATCGAGCGTGTGATTGTCAAGGGCGGTCCAACCGCACATGTTTACGGAACCTGGTTGTCGGAGAACGACGGCTGGTATTGGTCGCCGGTCAAGTCGGGTGACACAAAGCACTACGGCGTGAGCAACGTCAAGTGGTGCTACGGCGGTGCGCAAAGCTGAAATACACAAATCTGAATTGGGAAGATCCCCGGGTCGACACCGGGGATCTTCCGCGTCGCCGTTGTGGGATGTTACGACCTGTCGTGGGCTCCAGAAGGCTTTCGAGGGTGCCGTTGGTCATTGTGGACGACCACAACGGCGGCAACCCGGGGGGAGGGGGCAACACCCACATGATTGCCGGTGCGGTTTCGCTCCTGAGCTCTGATGAGTACTGGAAATGAGGGAGGGGAGCGGCTTCAGGTCTCAGCGGGTCAGTGCGTATGTGAGAATTGTTGGTGTCCCGAAGCTGTCTCGTACGGATTGCGGGACTGCGGAGTCGGGTATGGCTATGGCTGTCACGGCCACAGGATCGCCACCGCCCAGCTTCTTGGATTCGCCAGGTCGCCATTCAAGGTCACAGATGCCCTTGTTGTTGCAGCTCCCGTAGAGCGTTTGTATATAGACGAACGAAAAGCTCTGGAAAGAAACGTACTTGCTTCCAGATGGCCAACTCGTTTGCCACAACTCCGGGACTTTGGCGAGACGTGTGCTGAATTGAATGTCCTCCCTGAAGAGCACCTTGGTACCGGAATCGAGCACACATCGGACCGCCCCATCTTCGGTGTCGGGGTATAGGTCGATTGGGCACAGTGGGATGATCGGTGGATCGGCTGTCAGGTCCCCACGGACTGCATCATTGAAGTAGTACCACAAACCGACATCGTCGATTGGTGTGCCCTGAAAGTCTGCTGTCGCCGGTGGGGAGCCGAGCGTCAATCTTCCATTGTATCCGCCGGACCCTTTCACGAACCCGTCGACAATTACTTTCTGCTTTTGCCCAGTTTCAGTCCTGACGGATTCGATCTCTTTGAGCTTTGACGGGCATTCAACATCTTCTTTCGGAATGTCTGGATCGCCAACTATTCCGAAGTGATCATCCGGTGTACTGGGGGCAACAGCGAGATCGTGATCAACTCCATGTGCGATGTTTTCCTTCAGGCGCGTAACGGCCGAACCCGAACATTGGGTTGTTGTGCGCATCAGCGTGTTGCCAAACATGTAGAAATCAAGGAAATCGAAGTTTCCTGTCTCGTTCTTCTCGCAGTCTTCCGGGAATTTGGGGCCGGTCTTGACGCAAACGAGCCCATTTGTTCCATCGCTGAGCACACCAAGGGGAAGCACGCCCCCGGCGCCTTGAATGACTGCACCGACCTCGGCAAATGCGTTGATCGCTATGGTGTCGAAGCCGATCACTCCACCAAAAAACGTGTCGATCGCTCGGGTCGGGATGCGAACCCTCACCTCGGTCCAGTCATCTGTCCAACTGACACAATCAGTGGCGAGGGGCGCCGCGAGGGTGTCTGCAGCCGAAATTGTGAACTGCGACGGTTTGTCAGCGTCGACACAGCCAGCCCAGTCCAGATCGGGACCCAGATTGCGTGCCGCTATTGACATGGTCTCGCTTACGAGATCTGTGGCACGATCGGTGTCGTTTCCGGTGTTGTTGATCAGGGTGATGGCCCCACCGATCGCCGAAACATCTGCAGTTGTCTGTGAGTCCCTACGCTCAACGAAGGCGTGAGCAGAGTCGACGGCAATGGCCGCAAAACCGAAGAACATGACCAACATGATGGCGAACAAGATCAGGACCGCGCCGCGTTCCTGTTCGCCAGAACGGTTCAGCGCGTTCTGTCTCATCAGCTGCATGTGACGGAGCCGCCCAGTCCGGTGTTCCACCACGACGCTTCACCCGTCGTCGGCTGTTCGAGGTTGAAATCAACGTCCGACGTGATCTGCTTGCCTCCCAACCAGGCGTCCAGGAATCCTGTGATGGATTGATACGTGACCTGAACGGCGATGCGACCTTCCGACCCACGGTTCCCTGCTTCGGCAGGGGAGGTCGCTGCGCTGAGGGTGACGGTCACCGTGCTCCCTCCGAAGTCCATCCGATCGCAGACTTCATTCCCGATGGCGTTCACGTCGCCCCAATCAACCGCAGCAAGTCGTGCGCCCTCGCGGGCTCCATGGCGTACGTCATTTGCCTGGTAGAAGGCCCAGCTCGATTCAATGATTCCGAAAAAGAGGAGGACCACGAGGGGAAGGATGATCGCGAATTCAACCAACGCCGCTCCCGCGTCAGATCTGCCTCGTCGGTCGTTCTTACGCTGTGCCATAACTATTTGTTCTGCCGTGACTTCGACGGGTTTTCCGAGCTCTTGGTCGGCGGCGTTGCTCGCGGTGGCTTTGGATTGTCAGTGGAATCCTTCTTGGATTGTCCTGGCGGGTCAACGGGACGTTGTTCTTGGCCCTGTCCCTGTCCCTGGCCTTGGCCTTGTCCCT
This sequence comes from Armatimonadota bacterium, assembly GCA_008501565.1. Classification (GTDB taxonomy): domain Bacteria; phylum Actinomycetota; class Acidimicrobiia; order Spongiisociales; family UBA5794; genus UBA5794. Next base: position 520 of record QQUL01000184.1, on the reverse strand, counting down.
GATCCTGTCCTTGGCCTTGTCTTTGATCCTGTGGTTGGGTCGACGGTTGATTGCCGATGACTCGGGCTAGTTCAGCCACTTCTTGTCCATCGATGTGGCCGATGTTCTCCGCCAGATAATCCAGTAGTGCTGCGACGTCGTCTTTGCCAGTGTCGCCGTCGTTCGATCGGGATTCTCTTGCCCGCTGTGCGGCTCGAGCGAGGGCGTCGTTTGCTTCTTGACTGCCATCGGATGCGGCGGTGTCGCTCGTATCACCAGGGATCAGCTCAGCCGCATGCTCGAGTGCTCGAACGACATCGCCGTCGGCGATGAGTTTTTCGACCTCTTCGAGGCGTTCTTGAACACCGCCGTTGCCGATGCCGACGGTTTCGAAGAACTGATCGATACCGTACAAGGGGTCACCTGGCGCAGCGCCGTCAGCGGCGAGTACAACGGCGCTTCCGCTTCCGAACAGAAGGACCACGGTGGCCGCCACGGTGGCGACCCGCCGGCGCAATGCTCGTACAGACTTCCGGACCGG
>QQUL01000041.1 GCA_008501565.1 Armatimonadota bacterium | reverse complement strand
CCCGCCTCGGTTCTCACCGCCACTTCTGTTGTAGTGCCCCAACCGCGTCTCGCCTTGCTGCCGGATCATCCCACCAAGATGCCTGCATCGCAGCCTGTTCCACATCACCGTCACAAGTTGAACGGTTTTTACCACGAAAGCCACATTCCTATGACCCGAAATCCCGTTTCCCAAGCCCTCGTCATCATCAAGCAGGGCATTCCCACTCCACCCACAGGCGATGCATTCGCCAAGCGCCTCACACAAGGTTCATCCACGGATCAGATCCACGAGCGCCGACTGGCTCACTCCTAGCGCCACCTGAACCGGCTCGCCTTGATCGGTGGCCGCGTGCTACGGTCGGGCCATGCCAAGGCCAAGTCCGCGTGACTTCTTCGGAAACTTCCGAAGCAGCGATCTACCGTTACTCGAGAAGCTCCGGCTGGTGGCAAAGAACAACGCCATCAAGATCAAGAACGGCACATCGTGCTGCGGGAACCACGGAGAACCCGGCTGTTGAGTGGGAACTGACGAGTCCGGTCCGGACTCCCACGGCCACGACGATCACGACCATTAGCCGCGAGCAACTTCCCATTCACCGCAAGTCCGTTTTGGGATCAGCACCTGCCGCGGCGGGCGTTCCACAGTGATTTGGGATGCGAACTCGCGTTCAATAACCGTTAGGCGAATTGGACAGACCGCTTGGCGAAGCCGAATTGGAAGTCGTCGATGACCGTGGTCGGTGTCTGTTCGGGGTCTGTTGCAGCTCCGAGGGAGATGAAGATCGGGGTGAAGTGTTCAACGGTGGGGTGCGCGTAGGGCATACCTGGTGCCCGATCGTAAGCCCCGAGAGCCTCTACGTCGCCACGGTCAAGGGCGTCTGCCACCCAGGCGTCGAATGCCTTGGACCATCCCGGGATACGGTTCTCGTGGAACATCTCGTACGTCGCATGTCGGAGGCCATGCGTCATGAAACCCGACCCGATGATCAGTACGCCCTCACTGCGGAGGGGCCGGAGTCGACGTCCTAGATCGAAGAGGCGTTGGGGGTCGTGCGTCGGCAAGCTCATCTGCAGCACGGGCACGTCGGCGTATGGGTACATGACCTTGAGCGGCACCCACGCCCCGTGATCAAGACCACGGCTGGCATGCTGGTGAACCGGTTCGGCGTCCGGCATCATCGATGCGACCCTCCGGGCGAGATCACTCGCATCCGGGGTTGGGTACGTCATCGAGTAGTAGATCGGGGCGAATCCTCCGAAGTCGTACACGAGTGGGGTGTTGGGCTCGGAGGCGCTCAAGCCGAGTGGCGCATCCTCCCAGTGGGCGCTCACGATGAGGATCGCTCGGGGCTTCGGAAACGATTGCGACCAACCGAATAGTTGATGGATCCAATGAGGATCATCGAAGACGGGTGGTGCTCCATGGCTCAGATAGATAGCCGGCATTGGTCCGTCGGCTTCGCTCCAGGTTGTTTGCAACCGACTCGACGGTGCTTGCTCACTCAGGAACCGCGTGTAGGCCTCGCCGGGCACTGCGGGGTTCATGACAGACATCGGATCACCGACTCACTCAGATCGATGGACAGGGACTTCCGTGGTTGCGGCGCATGCCATACGGTTCTTCACCAAGGGTAGAACGCCCATCCATCGGATGAAGACGCAAGGGGCGGGATGGCCCGCCCCTTGGCACGTCCTTGTCCGCTAGCCGTTCGACGGGGCAGCCTGCATCTCGATCTCGAGGTTGATCTTCTTCGAGACGAGCACACCGCCGGTTTCGAGGGCAACGTTCCAGTTGAGGTCCCAGTCCTCGCGGTTGATCGTGGTGGTCGCTGAGAAGGCAGCCTTCTTATTGCCCCACGGGTCGGTGGCGACACCGGCGAAGTCAAAGTCGAGGGCGACAGGCTTTGTGATGTCCTTGATGGTGAGATCGCCATCAAGGATCCAGGACGATCCTGCGGCACGCACCGCCGTTGATACGAACTTCATCTCAGGGTGATTCTCGACATCGAAGAAGTCGGCGGACATGAGATGAGCATCACGCTCGGCATCACCAGTCGTGATCGATGCGGTATCGATCGTGACCTCGACAACGGAATCGGTTGGATTCTCGGCTACGTCGACTGTTCCGGTGATGGTTCCGAAACCACCGCGGACTTTCGTGACCATCAAGTGACGAGCTACGAATTCCGCTGAGGTATGGGATCCATCGATGACCCACTTGCCTACTGCTGGAACCGTCGCCCCATCGACCGTACGGGTGAGATCCTGGGTTGTGGTTGACATTGCATCCTCCTGTAGTTGCTATGAACAATGGTTGCTATATGCAACTATATCCTATATGGTTGCATTATGCAACCAATTTCTTTAAGGTCGCAGGAATGACAACCGTGAAGATCAAGACCACTCCAGCATCCGACGCGTGGACGGGCGTGATGACAGCCTTCACGCGGGTAAACGCCGTCCTCGCCCGCGAGATGGCCGCAGAAACGCCCATATCCCTTGAGTGGTACGGCATCCTTCTGATGCTCGCCCAGTCCGATGAACTTTCGATGAGACCAAGCGATCTTGCAGACCAGATCGGGTTGAGCCGTAGCGCCACCACCCGATTCATCGATCGACTCGAATCCGACGGTCTCGTCGAACGCCGCTCCTGTGCCTCCGACCGCCGAGGAACCTTCGTGAGCCTCACACCCAAAGGCGCTCAAGTGTTCACAGAAGTCGGACGCATCCACCTCCGAGGCATCGACGAGCACGTCGGATCACACCTCACCGATGACGAACTCGCCCAACTTGCGGAGCTAACTGGGAAACTGGCACACCGGGTCGGCGGCGACGCACTCTCAGCTCTCACACCAAACCGCTAATGGCGGTACACATCGCTGGCTGTAACTCTTGATCTCAACGGATCCGTGCCGTACACCCGGGCGCCAGGGGACAAAACCCGAGGCCGCACGCCAAGACCGGATCAACGGCTTGCCTGCACCGCAGACCTTCCGTCCAGACTCACGGCTCAATCGATGCGGTTTCGCTGAACGCCACCACGTTTCCGTCCGCGTCAAAAGCGGTAACGCTCCAGCTCATTGGTTCGTGCAACGCCGCCGTCTGGTTGAGGTCAGCCCGGTCACCGCCTCCGAACCGCACCTCAGTCGCCGAACCCGTCCAGGCCCAATACGGTTGCCCGGACGCGTCATGCACGACAAGCCAATACGACGATGCCTCAGGCGCCGGCTCCCACGACATCATCGGATGAGGACCTCCATCATTCGCCGTCGGGTTCAGTGTGACCGTCCCCAGACCACGCTCGGTCCAAATGTCAAGGAGCTCGGGGACAACAATCTCTCCGTCCTCTGGCGTAGTTGGTGTGGTCGTGGTGCTCTCAAACGATTGTGTTGTTTCAGTCGGGCTGTCAGCTTGCGTCGTCGTGGGAGCATCCCCGGCTCCGCCGGACCCACAACCGGCGACAACC
>QQUL01000017.1 GCA_008501565.1 Armatimonadota bacterium | reverse complement strand
CGACCGGCTTTTCAAGTACGAGGAGGGGGACTACAACGGAACGACCTTCGAGAGTACGCCGACTGTCGAAACCGACGAGATGGAATTCGACGGCGTCGGCAGCATTCGAAAGCACATTGGCCTCGGGAGCGGCACTTGGCACACGAATGATGTGGATGACACGAGCGCCTACGACGACACGTTCGACAACGTACCTGTCGAGCGTGACGAACGAGGCAACACGTCGCACATCGGAGCCAACTACTTCGCCTACGACGTGCTCGGACACCTGGTCGGGACGATCGATCCCATCCCGCTGCCACAGGGGCCGACCTTCGAGGCGAGGGACGCGTTTGACCGGCGTTGCTACCGGCAGGATGCAGGAGGGTTCATCTTCGTCCACGAAGGCGAGCGTGTGATCCAGGAGATCAAGCTCGGGCCGGGAGGTGTGGGAAACACCGTGGAGGTCGAGTACTTCCACGGGGCTGGCGTGGACAAGCTCGTGGACCAGCGGATCGACGGGACGCTGTACGGGATGCACGTCGATCACCTGGGGACGCCGTACGCGGCCACGGATGGGAATGGCGATGTGGCGGAGTTCTACAGCACGGAGCCGTTCGGGAAGGTGACGATTCAAGCGCCGGACTCGGGCGGTGACCCGGGAACAGAACTCAGCACATCAGCGATCGGGAATCAAATCGGGTTCGCGGGGATGTGGTTCGATCCGGAGACGAACCTCTACTACGCGCGGGCGCGGCACTACAGTCCGTTCCTGCGGAGGTTCATGTCGAGGGATCCACTGGGGGTGTGGGGGGATGTGATAAGTAGAGGCAATCCATATGCGTACGTTTGGAATGCAGTTACACGCCTAATAGATCCAACTGGCCTTGGAGCCGTAGATAGTGTTCTAGATTTCTTGTTGCCCGAGTCGGAATTTGAGCAGCGTACAGGAGTGTCATTGTCAGCCTCGGAGCGAATTGGGGAGGCTATATTCAATGGCGCCGCAAGTGTCGGAGAGGTGCTTGCACCGTATGAGGAACAAATTCAAGAGGGAGCGCAAACTACTGCGGGGCTCCTAAACGGTGGGCTTATAAGCCTCACCGGACAAGATGCATCGGGTGTCCTCAACAGTTTGGGAGTAGACACGAACGGCAGCACGTTCAAGACGGCTGAGAACATAGGCGAGTATGTTGAAACCGCTGCGGAAGTCGCTACGGGAGGTAAGGTTGTTGTCTCTGCCACCAAGGCAGTAATCAAGAATCCTGGATCGATCAAGTCAGTTGTAACAAAAGTTCTTGGCTTCACTGATGATGCAGCTAAGAAGCAAGGTTCGTGTTTCCCATCCGGCACGGAAGTTTCGACCTCGGATGGCACGCGTCCAATCGAAGAGGTTAAGGTAGGCGATGTAGTAAGTGGATTCGACCTCGAAACGGGTAAGGTCGTGCAGCGCCAAGTCACAAGGGCCTACGAAGGATTCACATATGTATGGGTAGATATACACTTCGGTCAAGAAACCGTGACGGCGACGCGCAAACACCGATTCTGGGTGGTCTCTAGCCAAGAGTGGATTGCAGCACTCAATCTCAAACCTGGAATGTACCTGCGGACCGAATCAGGAAATATCGCGGTCATAGAACGAGTAGGCCTCCGGGAGTTGGAGGTACCAGAAGCGACCTTCAATCTTGAGGTCTTGGATGTGCACAACTTCTTTGTTGGTCGATCAGAAGTACTCGTCCACAACGGAGATGTCGATGAGAAAGCTGCTGGTACATCGAGAGCGGCACGCCGCGAAGCAATGCGCCGTCAGGACATCCCAACCTCGCAACAACCATCTGGGCAATCAAAGACACAGTCCGGAAGACAGTACAGATACGATACGCCTGCGCCAGGTGGCGGGTCTAGGACCAAAGTTGTCACACAGCATCCCGTTGACCCAAACCACGGCCCTCACTGGGAATCAGGAGTAGAAAAGCCGCCGGCCGACTACGGGACAGATTCTGAAGGTAGGAGCCGTCACTTCAATAATGATCCCGAAACAGGCAAGCCAAAGACGCGAGTAACGTATCCAGGATGCTAAACATGCCGTCACCATTAGAGCGGGCTCAACGTAGACAGAAGGCAAGGCGCCTCACGCCTAAGATGCTCTCACAGGTGTCAAGCGCACTCGCTGTTGGCGTGGGTGATCTCACGATACTCAGTCTAGATGCGACTGATGATGTCGTCGATGCCTTCCGAAAGGGGCGAGCACGCGCCTGCAACATGCGTCGCGAAACTGTAATGCGAACGTTTTCTGAGGAGGATAGATACCAGGTTAACACAACACTTAGAGATGTCCTTGGGCAAGACACCGAAGACAGATGGTATTTGATTAGTACCTTGAGCAGAGTGTGCGGAGCCATCGTCGTCAGCAAACAGCAACTAGTGCAGCATGCCCTTGATCTGACGTCCCTTGATCAAGATGAGTGCCATGCTATGAGTGCAGACACAAAGACGGGCCTGGTTGTGGCTTACAACACGGTCGAAACAAGCGCAGGAGTTGGAGCTCAATTCGAATTGATGATCTGGGGTATCCCTGCTCGTGGACAGAACATTCGCATGTAGGGTAAGCAGTGGTGCGGCAGTCTACCGAGTTCAAAAGGCGCTGCAGGGGTCCGGGAAGGTCAAGGTGCTCGAATGGGGTGCACTGTCCATCGACTTCAGAAGGCGCGAGTCGCTCGGTTTGCTGCGATGCGGGTCCCCCCTCGAGAGTATTACCTGACTGCTGATCAGCCCGCCGAAGGCGTGGGGTCCGAGAATCCGAACGAAGCGAAACATCTGTCCGTGACCGGGAGTACACGAGGATCACAGGAACGAGGATTCCGTTGTTGCGGGGAATGTTGGGTGGCAGGAGGGACTGACCAGGGGGTCAGCAGCTCGCTTGCAGACTGGAGGCATGGAATCCAATCGAACTTCGCGACCGCCGGAGGGCTGCTCAGAGAGAGGGTTCAGGCGGCGCGGTGGTAGTACCGGAGAACACCGCCGAGTCGATCGTGGCGGTGTATAGATGCGCTTGCTCAAGCGTCCTCGGTCAGCCAGATCGGACGCCCGCTTCAAGGTGTGCTATCGGCCGAGGGACACAAGTCGCAAGGCATTGCCAAGGCGTCACTTATGCAACCGTGCGACGGTCTTGAAAACCGTTGTCCTTCACGGGACCGGGGGTTCGAATCCCTCCCCCTCCGCCAACTTTGGGGGTGCACGCAAGTGCACGGGGACGCACAGGGGCGCAGGGGGCGCATCTGATGGGAGATCAGCGGGAGTCTGGGGTCAGGGGGCGTGGAGGGGTGTTCTCGGCCTTCGCCGCACCGTGATGCACCACGATGCACTGGGCCGTGCCCAGAACGCTAGCGTTTCTGCTATCGGTGGGCAGCGATAGCAGCGAGCGGTTACCTTGTAACCGTCCGGCCATCCACATCTGGCGCGATCTCGCGGAGCCGGTAGAAGAGCGCTCCGACGAGAGGAGCG
>QQUL01000044.1 GCA_008501565.1 Armatimonadota bacterium | reverse complement strand
TCACACGCTCATCGCGTACCCATGTGCGACTCATCGTTGTCTCCAACGATGCCAACATGTCGAGACAATCACGACGCCACGGCGTAGAACACACACCTGAAGCACTGGCGAGTTGGCTCAATGTCGTGTGGGCGATGGTGCTCCTTCAGGGCGCCATTCTGGTCGCGACAAGCCTCGAGTCGCTCGTGATCAGCATCGGGACCGGATTTGTCACTGCTCCGACCCTGCTCCTCACCTCCGCGGCCGCCGTCCTCACCCTCATGACAGCCAAGGGACTGCGGCGCCGGCGACGTTGGGCAAGGAGGGTCACGATTGTCAGTGAATGGTTGGTCTTGTTGGTGGGTGGAGCAGAAGTTATCGCGACCATCGTGCTGGTCGGTAGCGCACCCCAGTTGATGCCGGTCGCGGTGACCGTGATCATTCCGCTTGCAGTTTTGGTATGCATGCGACGAGTACGCCCATTGTTCGTTGCGGATTCCGGAGCGAAGCCGGCTCGGCGTGAAGATGGCATTTCGACCGATGAAACGATGCCCCTTGACCATGCCATGCTCGGACCGGTCTCCTGATGGGGATGGCCATCCGCATGTGGTTCCACACGGAACAGCCGATCGTGGTTCCCTCGTCGGACGGATCAGCGAGTACAACCGGACTCGAGGGATTCAACATTGGGGACAATGTCGGAAACCCGCTGTATTCCGTCGTCAACGAACATCTGGCCGCTGTCGTGGTCCTGCTGCTGCTGCCCCTCCTCACGTGGGTCGTGGTGAGATCCGCGAGGGTCCTTGCCAGTCGTGGCGTGCCGTGGGCTGCCGCGCTGCAAGCCAGGGTGGCCGATGCGCCCCTCAATCGCCGCATCGCAGGGATCGCTGTTGCGTGGTCGGCCGTGCTGCACGGCGTCCTTGTGTTCACCCACGCCTTCAGCTTCTACACCGTGTTGTATGCCGCGGGTGCGGCGGCACTCGGATGGGCTGCGTGGTCCATCGTCTCGGCCCGACGCCGAGCAGCGGTCTCCATCGTTGTGTTGTCGATTGCCGCCTACTGGGTTCTCGGAGCCCCGCCGGATCAGCTCGGTCTCTTCACCAAGTTGATGGAGCTCTTTGCGCTGACGCTTCTCGCCATTCCCGCTGCCGATGGCCAGCGCAGGCTCCGTCGCATGGCACCGGCCGGTGTCGTGTGCCTTCTGGTGTTCACCAGCCTTGCCTCCTGGATCGGAGCGTTCGCCTCTGCGGGCGCTGATGGGGGACACCATGGTGGCGAGTTTCCCGGTCCGGCGACTCTCGTCCCGTATGTCGAACGCCTCGAACCGACTCCGACCGAAGCTGCTTTCGCAGAAGAGGTGTATTGGGCTACGGTCGCGGCGGTTGCCAAGTATCAGGATCCGTCCGTTGCCGAAGCAGCGGGGTACGACGTCGGAACGATCCGCGGGTCGGATCATCACGCACAGAACCCGGGTCTCATTGGTGACGGACGCATCCTCGATCCCGAGTATCCAGAATCACTCATCTACGCCGAAACCCCACACGGGCCGATCCTTGTCGGTGTGATGTTCGAAACTGACGGCATCCGGGATACCGGGCCGACCGACGGAGGCCCCATCGTGATGTGGCATCGCCACGAGAACGTGTGCTTCAGCCTGCTACCACCGGCGATCGCCGGCATCGAATCACCGTTCGGGATGTGCCCGCTCGGATCTCTGAACATCCCGTACACCGGTGAGATGGTCCACGCATGGACGCTTCCTGGAGTACCGAAGGAGGACCACTGGGGGCACATTGACGACGAATGGCTCGATGCCTACATCTCTGAACTCGAGCAACACGACCACTGACCGATCAAGGCATCAATGTGCCCGTCGGCAGTGAGGTCGTCGTCAGCGCTGATCGAGCGGAACGAAATCTCTGGCGGTCTCACCGACATAGAGCTGGCGGGGTCGCATGATGCGCGTGTCGGGATCGCTGTTCATTTCCATCCAGTTTGCGATCCATCCCGGGATTCGACCGATGGCGAAGAGCACAGTGAACATCCTCTCCGGGAAGCCCAAGGCCCGAAAGATGATTCCCGAGTAGAAATCGACGTTCGGGTACAGCTTGCGCGATGCGAAATAGTCATCGGCGAGAGCGGCAGCCTCAAGTTCCCGTGCGATTTCGAGAAGCGGATCGGAGGTCTCCATGCGATCGAGTACATCCTCTGCATAGGACTTCAGCACCCGGGCCCGTGGGTCGTAGTTGCTGTACACCCGATGGCCGAATCCCATGAGACGGAAGTCATCGTCCTTGTCCTTGGCCCGAGCGATGGTGGAATCAATGGTGGCATCCGGATCATCGTGGATGACCTGAAGCATCTCGATGACCGACTGGTTTGCTCCACCGTGAAGTGGACCCCATAGCGCACCCATGCCCGCGGCCACCGACGTGAACATGTTCGCTCGCGACGATCCGACAGCCCGCACCGTTGCCGTCGAGCAGTTCTGCCCGTGATCTGCATGGAGGATCAGCAGCACGTTGAGTGCCTTCACGACCGCAGGATCGATGGGAACGTCTTCGACCGGTCGGGTGAACATCATGTGGAGGAAGTTCTCGACATAGTCGAGGTTGTTGTCGGGATACACGTACGGCTCACCGATTGACTTCTTGAATGCCCACGCCGCGACGGTGGGCATCTTGGCGATGAGCGTTCGAGCGCCCGAATCGATCTCTTGCTTGCGGGTCGGTCTGCGATACACGTCGTAGAACGTCGAGATGGCGTTTGTCGCCGATGACAGGACGGCCATCGGATGGGCCCGACGCGGGAATGCGTCGAAGAAGGAGCGCATCTCCTCATTGAGGAGCGTGTGCGTTGAGATGTCGAGTTCCCATGCCTCGAGTTCGGTCCGATTTGGAAGCTTTCCGTACAGAAGCAAGTACGCGACCTCAAGGAAGCTGCAGTTGATCGCCAGATCCTCGATCTGGTATCCACGATGTCGGAGTTCGCCGGCGGCACCGTTGATGTATGTGATCTCGGAACGCGCATTTGCGGTGTTGGCGAAACCGGGATCGAATGTCACATGTCCGGCATCGGCGCGCAGACGCCGAATATCGATCGCTGGCTGCCCCACCGTTGCCTCAAGCTTGTCGAGCTCGAGGATCGTGTCTCCGATGCTGAGCCTGGCCTTGGAATCACTCATGCCTGTCAAACCTCACGCTTCGGGGTAGGAAGTCGATGCACAGCAGCCGAAGCACCGCCGGACACGCAGATTCTAGTGGCCGGTTGAACCCTCGCCGTCTGTGGTACCTTTCCTCCGAAGGAGGTCTCCGTTTGATCGACCTCAAGGGGCGAAAGACAGTTGCCCCGATTCTCAAACCCATTGCTGCATTCCTCGCGAAGCTGCACTTCACGCCAGCCGTGGTCACGGTTCTTGGCCTGGTGCTCACGATCGCCGGAGCGGTCCTCATCGCTACCGGCGAGCTGGTATTGGGTGCCTCGATAGCAGCGTTCGGGGTTGTGCTCGATGCGTTGGACGGTCCG
>QQUL01000364.1 GCA_008501565.1 Armatimonadota bacterium | reverse complement strand
TCCGGACCCCGTGATGGACCTCGTATCGTTCTTTGAGGCCTCGCAGGATCCCGATCGTCTCCTCGACAGACGGAGCCTCGACCATGACGGGCTGGAATCTCCGTTCAAGGGCTGCGTCCTTCTCGATGTACTTGCGGTACTCGTCGAGGGTGGTCGCACCGACCATGCGAAGTTCGCCCCGTGCAAGGAGGGGCTTGAGCATGTTGGACGCATCCATCGATCCTTCGGCTGCGCCGGCACCGACAATCGTGTGCATCTCATCGATGAACGTGATGACGCGCCCCTCCGATGCGACGATCTCCTTCAGGACGGCCTGGAGCCGCTCTTCGAACTCCCCGCGGTACTTGGCTCCGGCGATCATCGCCCCGATGTCAAGCGCGATCAGTCGGCGGTTCTTGAGGCTTTCCGGCACGTCGCCGTCGGCGATTCTCTGGGCGAGACCCTCGGCAATAGCGGTCTTTCCAGTTCCGGGTTCCCCGATGAGGACTGGGTTGTTCTTCGTCCTTCGGGAGAGCACCTGGATCACTCTCCGAATCTCATCGTCTCTGCCGATCACCGGGTCGAGAGATCCACTTCGGGCGTCCGCCGTGAGATCGCGGCCATATTGTTCGAGCGGAGCAAAGGTGTCTTCTGGAGTCTGGGATGTGATGCGCTGCGAGCCGCGTACCTCCTTGAAGACCGCGGCGATGGCATCAGTGGTGACCCCTGCGGATCTGAGCATCTCGCCGGTTCTTGAGTCTGATCCGGCGAGTGCGATCAGCATGTGGTCAACGGATGTGTACTGGTCGCCGAGCCTGGTGCGTTCACGCTCGGCTGCGTTGATGATCTCAACGGTCGCGGGGGAGAGCCCCGGTGCGGACCCACCGTGAATCTGTGGCTCGTCGTTGAGGATCGCATCAAGAGATGCACGGACATCAGCTGGGCGTGCACCTACGCTGTTGACGATGGAGTACACGATGCTGTCTGGATGTGAGAACAGGCCAGCGAGGAGATGGGCGGGGCCTATCGACGGATGGTTGGAGCGCTCTGCCAGCTCGGATGCAGCTGCCAGCGCCTCCTGGGCTCGCTTGGTGAATGTCTCAATGTTCATGGTTCCTCGGTGGGTCGTCCTGTTCTGTGTCGTACCCTCAGTCCAACACCAATATATTACTCGTTATGCCAGATAATCTCAGTCGAAAAGACTCATATTTAGCCTCTGATGATGAGCCGCTCGGCATCGGATGGGTGATCGTCCAAGCAGTCCTGTTCGGCTTCTTCATCGTCGCATTGATTGCCGGGGAACCGATGACGGACTTTCCAGGGTTGATCTATCTTCGGTCTGCAGGCCTCCTGCTCGCCTTGTTTGGATCGGGAATCTCACTTTGGTCTGCGGTTGAGCACCGATTCCGGGTTTCTCCCTTCCCCCGACCCGTCGACGGAGCGCGACTGGTCGAATCCGGCCCGTATCGGTTTGTCCGGCACCCGATGTATTCGTGCATCATCGCGTCCACCATGGGTGCCGGACTGGCTTATGCCAACCTCGCCGCCGCCATAACCGGGCTCATCTTCTTCATCTTCTTCATGGCCAAGACCGGACGTGAGGAAGAGATGCTCGTCGTCGCCGTTCCCGGCTACCGCGAGTACCGATCCGCCGTTCCGTGGAGGCTTATTCCGAGGGTGATCTAGCGATCACCGCTTTCAGCTCACAGCTTTCAGCTTTCAGCAGTCCTGCTGTGGGAATGGGTTGGGGTTGCCGGTCGTTGATGACCGTATACGACCAGGAGCATCTGATGGCCAAAGCAATGTGGAACGGTGTTGTCATCGCCGAGAGCGATGAAACCGTACAGGTCGAGGGAAACCACTACTTCCCGCCGAGTGCAATAAGGACCGAGTACTTCACCGATTCGTCGGACCACACCGTGTGTCCGTGGAAGGGAACGGCGAGTTACTACGACGTCGTCGTTGACGGGGATGTCAACAGCGGTGCGGCGTGGTACTACCCGGACCCGAAGCCCGCGGCTTCCGACATCAAGGGGTACATCGCCTTCTGGCGCGGCGTAACGGTCAGCGGTTAGATCTACAAACCGAGGGACCTATGACCGACGCCGGGCCTTCTGATTGCTGTGCCCCCGGATGAGTACGCTTCCTCCATGCTTCCCATCACACTTGTTGAAACCGACCGCGACGACTTCGATGGGCCGATCGTCGAGTTCTGGCGTGGAGAGGACTTTGTCGGGATGGTCTTCTATGACGGTGAGGAAACGATCGTTCAGTTCTTTCCAGACGCCGATGGCGATGTGCAGGACCTGGCGGTAGCGGAGCTTCAAGCCCTGCTTGACACCGCCCTTCGAATCGTGGATCCAGATGCCCTCGATGACGAACTGGGTGCACTTCGAGAAGCGGCCGGATCGACGGACTGGGATGAGGAACACCCGGCAACGGTGGAGCTTCTCGGCGAGTTCGACGCTCGGGCCGCACACCGTTCAGATGATGGTGAAGGCTTCTTTCCCCGTTCGCTTGCTCAATCGTTCATCGCCCGGTGTGAGGAACTCGACCTGGCCGTCGTCGAGATGGAGGGTTTCAGCTTCGCCGATGGTGAGTTGGTTGCCGTTCCGGACCTCGACCTCGCCGTGACGCCTCAGTCGATGATGTCGTGGTCCCAGTTCCGCACCTATGCGAATTCAACGGCGTCGAACGCGCTCGCCACGTGGCCGGATCGTGAATCGATTGTTGTCGCGTTCGTGTTCCAGCAACCTGACGAGGAGATCATCGTCGCCTGAGCCGCCGTGACCGAGGTCTTCTGGTCTCGGCGGTGACATGGCGGCATCGAGTATTCTCGGGGTAGTTCACTGGTCCCCAAAGGAATGCCTGTGCCGACTGTTCGGTCCGATCTGACCTCGATCCCGCGATACATACCTGGCACCCGCGCTGAAGAGGTGATTCCCGACGTCGGAGGCGCACCGATCGCGAAACTCGGCTCCAATGAATGGCCGTACTCACCCTTCCCCGAAGTCGTGGATGCCATCGCCGCCGCTGCAGCTGATGTGAACCGGTATCCCGACAATTTGGCATACGAGCTCAGACAAGCCCTCGCCGCGTTTCACGGTGTTCCTGCGAAGTCTGTGTGGGTAGGGTCGGGCTCGTCAGACATCATTCGCGCCACTGCCTTGAGCGTTGGCGGAGCTGCGAACTCCGCGGTCTTCGCTGATCCGTCCTTCGTCCTGTATCCCATCACCACCATGATCAGCGGTGCAGAGCCCATTGCTGTGCCCCTCACCGCGGACTACCGCCATGACCTGGATCGGATGCTCGCCGCGATACGGGATGACACGACCCTTGTCTATGTCTGCAATCCGAACAATCCGACGGGTGGGCATCTCTCGGGTGACGAGGTGCGAGCCTTTCTTGACCATGTGCCCGAATCGGTGGTTGTCATTGTGGACGAGGCATATGCCGAATTCGTCAACGCTTCCGACTACGAATCGATGGTGCAGACGGAACCAGATCGATCCAACGTCCTGACGTTGCGG
>QQUL01000075.1 GCA_008501565.1 Armatimonadota bacterium | reverse complement strand
TCGTTGACCTGGTTGAAAGCCGGTTCCAGTGACCGTTATCTCGTCGCCCGGGTTGGCACAGTTCGGCGCGACGGTGACCGTTCCACCCTCCTCAGAGGCTGATGCCTGGTCTGGGTTCTGACCGTCGCACGGCACGTACACGTCTGTCGAGATGACGACATCCCGCTTGTCGTAGGTGATGAGGTTGGGATGGGCAAGCGCCCGGAGGATCTTGAAAAGTTGCTGCTGGCGGGTCTCTGACTGGATCTCTTCGAGGGATACGTCGGTCTTGGCAAAGGCGAAGGCGTACACCACGAAGACGGAGAGGACGATGATCGTAAGGGTGAGCGCTCGACGCCAGCCCTTCCGCTGCTTCTGACCCGGGGAGGAGGAGGACTTTGGTGAACCGGTGTCTTTGTCAGCCAATGCGCTCAGCCTCCTTCCCGTAGATCTCCTTGAACTTGTCGTCATCGATCTCGTCCGGTGTGCCTTCGAAAACGAGCTTCCCGTCGTTGAGGGCGATCACTCTGTTTGCGTACTCGTGAACGAGATCGAGGAAGTGCAGCGAGCAGATCACCGTGACGTCATCTTCATCGTTGATCAGTTGGAGATACTGCATGATGGACCGAGCGAGGACAGGATCGAGGCTTGCGACCGGCTCATCGGCAAGCATGATCTTGGGATCCTGCATCATTGCTCGCGCAACGCCGACCCGCTGTTGCTGGCCACCGCTCAACTCGTCTGCCCTGGCGTTCCACTTCTCTTCAAGGCCGACCCGAGCGAGTTGGGCATGTGCCTTGTCGAGATCGGCCTTCGGGAATCGGTTGATGACACTGAGAGCAGGGTTCAGGTAGCCGAGTCGTCCCGCGAGCACGTTCGTGATGACCTTTGATCGGCTCACCAGGTTGAAGTGCTGAAACACCATGCCGATGCGTCGCCGAACTCTACGCAGCTCCTCTTGGGAGGCCTGCGTGATGTCAACACCGTCCCAGGTGATGGTCCCTGAGGTTGGTTCAATCAGACGATTGATGCACCGCAGAAGAGTCGATTTCCCTGAGCCGCTGAGACCGATGACTGCGAGAAACTCTCCCGGTTTGACCTCGAACGAGACATTGTCAAGAGCCCGAGTCCCACCGTCATAGACCTTGGTCAAGTTCTCGACCTTCAACATGTGCGTTGTCCCGTCTCTGTACGAAATTGGGCGGGGGACGAACCCCCGCCCAATCTCAGCAATTGCTTGTCCTCGATCTAGAGGTCTTCGACCGTAAGTCCGAGTGACTGAATGAGCGCACGAATGAAGTCGAACTCCGAATCGTTCGTCTCTTGCACGCTACCCCATGAGTAGGCATCGAACGCCGTTGAGAATCCATCCGGATCGTTCGCGGCGAACGCTGCGAGCGCCGTGATGAACTGCGTACGAATCTCGTCACTGAGTTCAGGGCCGAAGCTGACCGTGTCGTTCGGGATCGGCTGGCTCAGCTCAAGGATCTTGACCTTTTGGATCACGTCAGGAGCCTCTTCACGGATGTTGCGACGAGCGTCGCGTGGGAATACACCGTCGCAGTCGATCTCGCCGTCTCCGTCGAGTGTGCAGGCTGCAACCTTGTCGTCCGGAACATCGGCACCGGCCGTCGTCCCATCCCAAATCACGTTGCCATCACCGTCGATCGACGGGCTGAAGAACACGGTTCCGAAATCGGCCTCTCCGTTGTAGACAGAGCGGACCACAGCGGAGTGACCGCCTGCTTCAAAGGACTCACCAGCTTCGATACCGTCGGTTGCGAACATTCCGCTCGGTACGAGGAAGCCTGACGTTGAACCGGCATCGGGGTACGCCCACTTCAGACCGGCGAGGTCTGCGAGGGTCGTTGCATCACTGTCACGCGGCACGATGAACTCAGCCCAGTATTCGGTGAAACCGAACCGGAGTGATTTCATGGCGACCTCGATACCGCACAGATCATTTCCGAGCACGTAAGCCGTTGCTGGGATGAATCCGATGGTGTTGTCAGGTGACGCACACATCTCGTTGATGGTCGCCGCGTAGGAAGTTGGAACGCTGACCTCGTAGGTCAGGCCCGTCGCTTCTTCAAGCGTCTTTGCCAGAAGCTCGCCACCAGCGATGATTTCCTCAGCGCTCACCGATGGAACGAAGAGAACCTTGATCGGGTTCTCTGGCGAACCAACAGCGGGGCCGGGTGCCTCCGTAGTGGTCGTCGTTGTCGGTGCAGCCGTTGTTGTCGTGGCCTCGGGGGCCGCGGACGTTGTCGTCGTGTCGTCTGTGCTGCTGCTACACGCCGCGATGATCATCGCGAACGCTACCAACAGCATCAAGCCGTATCGTTTCTTCATTGTCTTGATTCTCCCTCCGTGTAGGGACGATGCCCCACGGGTCGAGATGATAGTGGTCGTCGTGCTGCCGTGTTTGGTCAGCGCCCTTGTTTGTTCACGAATGCTTCGAATGCGTCCCACGAGTCGATATCGACGACACCCTCAACTGGTTCGTTCCAAGGTCGTACGAATCGGCAGGTGGTTCGCTCGGGACGCTCGAGCGGAAGTACCTCGAGGTTGTGTGGCCCGTCGTCGAGATAGATGTCGCAGTCGACCAGCCACTTCCTTCGCGTGATGTGGACTTCTCGGGTCGGGATCTTGTTGTCGGCGATCCAGGCGAACGTTTCGTGTATGGCCCACTTCGGTTTGGTGGTGATGATGACGATCGCATGATCTTGCGCGAGTCGGTTCAACGCCGGCAGGGCTTCGGGGTAGAGCGGTAGGTCACGGAACAATCCGGGGCCGTCGCCGTTTCGTGCCCATTCCCAGAAGTCGTGCTCCGTCGGGAAGTCCGTGAGGTCATTCATCGCACCCCAGTGGTCGACGAGATCCGTCGTGAGATTGGTGCCACGCTCAGCGTTGTATCGCGCCATCCATCCGGCGTTGAAGTTCGCGACGACACCGTCCAGGTCGATTCCGAGTCTCATCGCTATTCGATGATCTGGCCGTCAAAAATGTCCGCGACGACGGCAACCGGATCAACGGCGTCGTCATCGTCGGCGTTGACAAGATCGTCCTTGTCCGGCACCAATTCCAGTTCGGGAGTCACCTCAG
The DNA here is from genome assembly GCA_008501565.1 of Armatimonadota bacterium. Taxonomy (GTDB): domain Bacteria; phylum Actinomycetota; class Acidimicrobiia; order Spongiisociales; family UBA5794; genus UBA5794. The sequence continues at coordinate 438 of QQUL01000075.1, read as the reverse complement.
CGGGCGCGTCTGCAGATCGGAAGGACACTGAGAGTCGTGAACCGAGGCGTTGATCTGTTGCGTCTGCGATGGCAGCTGCAATCCCGTTGTCCGCTTTGAGCTGCTCAAGATGGAAGTGCATGTGAGACGCGACTTCAAACATCACGGTCGACCCCTGTAGGTCCCGCGGTGATGCTTCTCGCAAAAGCGCCTGGCGTCGCGGTCCCACGGTCTCACGGATCTCAGCCATGATCGCCGGCCAAGCCGTGAGGAACGATTCGAGGGTGACGGATGAGCTTTCTGCTTTCTGCTTTCCGCTTTCAGCGCGCCGACTGTCGCCGACGTCGGAGTTGCCCTGCAACTCCTGCTCCGTCTCCTCCTCGATCGGTTTCGGATCTTGCTTTCCGCTGTCGGTCCTCGGCTGTCGGTCCTCGGTCATCGGTCCTCGGTCATCGGTCC
>QQUL01000268.1 GCA_008501565.1 Armatimonadota bacterium | reverse complement strand
GCCCGTGTCTGTGCTCGCACCTGTGAGGACCGCTGCCACACCGGAGGCACCTGACGGTTCGACAAGGTACTTGGCCCGTTCAAGCAGCAGCGTCACGGACTCCATGATTTGACGGTCGGTGACGGTGACAAGTTCATCGACGTGTTCTTCGATGATTTCGAGGCAGATCTGGGAGGGTCGTGAAACGGCGATCCCGTCGGCAACCGTCGGGAGGCCCGTGATCTGTTTGGCGACGCCGGTGCTCCTCGCCTCGATGTATGTCGGGACCGCCTCGGCGTGGACCCCGATTATCCGCGCGCTTGGGCGCAGCGCCTTGATAGCGATGGCGGAGCCCGAGATGAGGCCGCCACCTCCCACGGGGATTACGACGGTGTCGACATCCGGGACCTGACGGACGAGTTCCAGTCCCAGCGTTCCCTGTCCGGCAATGATGTCTGGATCGTCATATGGGTGGATCATGGATGCACCCGATTCGTCAGCGAAGGCAAGCCCACGATCGGTTGCCTCCGCAAGGTCGGCACCGCCAAGCTCGACCGTTGCCCCGTACTCAGCGGTGGCTGCCACCTTGGGCAACGCTGCATTCTCCGGCATGAACACCGTGGATGGGATACCAAGTTCTCTGGCAGCGAGAGCAACGCCCTGTGCATGGTTTCCCGCGGATGCCGCTACGACGCCAATCGCCTTCTGTGCATCGGTGAGCTGGGCAATAGCGTTGAGTGCCCCGCGGATCTTGAACGATCCCGTGCGTTGCAGATTCTCAGCCTTGAGGAGCAGCTCGCATCCCGTCAAACGGGAAAACGACGTTGACGGTAACGTCGGTGTTTCGAGAACGACTCCCTTGGTTCGTTCCTCGGCAGCCCTGATCGTGTCGATGGTTATTGGCATTGGGAGAACAGTAGACCGATCCGGAAATGGGTGAGATTCTGCGAATCTGGTTGCCGATTGAGGCAGACGGTCGATATCATCCGCACTCGCCCCCAAGCGGGGGTTCTTTCCTGACGTCTGTCTCAAGGGATAGTTACCCGTGAAGCCAAAGCTCCAAAGAACGTTCTCGCCCAAACCCGGCGATATTTCGCGTTCGTGGTACGTAGTGGACGCTGCCGACGTACCGCTCGGCCGCCTTTCATCGCAGGTCGCGCAGATACTCCGTGGCAAGCACAAGCCGACGTACGCCCCCCACGTGGATGGCGGTGACTTCGTGATCGTGGTCAATGCCGACAAGGTGCATGTCTCGGGAAACAAGGAGATCGAGAAGATCTACTACCGTCACTCCGGCTATCCGGGTGGCTTGCGCGCCGAGACGTTCTCCCAGGTTCGAGAGAACCATCCCGAGCGACTTGTCGAAGCTGCCATTCAGGGAATGCTGCCGCACAATCGCCTGGGTCGTCAGATGCTCCGCAAGCTCAAGGTGTATGCCGGACCTGACCATCCACACGATGCGCAGATGCCCGAGCCGCTCCCTCTCAAACACCGAAAGGTTGATGCCTGATGGCGAACCCCAAGCCTCTCACACAATCCACCGGTCGTCGCAAGAGTTCGGTCGCCCGCGTTCGCATCTATGACGGATCGGGCAACTACACGCTCAATGGTCGAACACTCGAGGACTATTTCAAGGATCCCGCTCTTCGCCGTCGAGTGCACGAAGCGTTCAAGGTCACGGATCTTGAAGGTCGCTACGACGTCCACGCAACGTTGCACGGCGGAGGTACAACGGGCCAGAGCGATGCTCTTCGGCTGGGAATCGCGCGTGGGTTGATCATCATTGACCCTGAGCTGCGCCCTGCCCTGAAGAAGGAAGGCATGCTCACCCGTGACGACCGCCGCGTCGAGCCGAAGAAGTACGGACTTCGCAAGGCACGCCGGGCACCTCAGTTCACCAAGCGGTAGATTGCCTTCGGGTGCTCACCCGGAGGGATCATTGAGTATGGAAGACACCAACCAACGCCTGTTCGGAACGGACGGTGTGCGCGGAGTCGCAAACTCGGATCTCACGGTCGACCTGGCCCTCAACCTTGCCCGCGCCGCAGGTTCCACCATCGCGGGGCATGTCGTGATCGGTCGCGACACTCGCCGATCGGGCCCGATGCTCAGCTCGGCCGTTGCTGCGGGTTTCAACTCGGTTGGCATCGATACCGTTGATCTGGGAATCATCCCTGTCGGTGGCGTCAGCCGACTCGCGCGTGACACGGGTGCCTCACTCGGGGTGATGGTGTCTGCGTCGCACAATCCCGCCGAGGACAACGGCATCAAGTTCTTTGGCAAGGACGGTTCGAAGCTGTCCGACGATCTCGAAGCAGCCATCGAAGCCAGATACTTCAGTTCAGAGCTCTACTCACGGCCGGTCGGTGCAACCGTCGGAATCCAAACCCACATGGCCGGTTCTGTGGAACGCTACGTCGACAAGATCTCCCAGACGGTCGAATACTCGATGCGGGGTCTTGAGTTCGTCGTCGATTGCGCAAACGGTGCCGCTTTCTCGGCAGCCCCCGTGCTGTTCGACAAGGTGGGTGCATCCGTCGACATCATCGCTGATACCCCCGACGGGATGAACATCAACGCAGGGGTCGGTGCCACACATCCTGAAGCGGTCGCGGCCGTTGCAAACGGTCGGGTCGCCTTCGCATTTGACGGGGACGCCGACCGGCTGATCGCCGTCGATGAGAACGGTGAGGTCTGCGACGGGGACGTCATCATGGCCATATTCGCAAAGTGGCAGCAGGGGCGGGGAAAGCTCAAGCACGACACGGTTGTCGCAACGGTCATGTCAAATCTTGGTTTCCACCACGCCATGGAGCGACTCGGCGTCAAGGTCGTCGTGACACCCGTGGGGGATCGGTACGTGGTCGAAGCAATGCGCAAGACCCAGGCGGTTGTCGGTGGAGAGCAGTCGGGCCACATCCTCCTGGAAGATCGTTGCACCGGGGACGGGCTCCGTACAGCCCTGAGGCTGATGGAAGTCATGGCAGCGACGGGTCAACCACTCTCTGAATTGCGCAAGGTCATGACAGAACTGCCACAGATCCTGCTCAACGTCCGCGTCGGCTCCAAGGACGGCTGGGAGTCGGATCCCGACATTGCAGCTTCGGTGAAGACCGCCGAGCGGGCTCTGGGGCCACGAGGTCGGGTGCTGGTCCGCGCTTCGGGCACGGAGCCACTGATCCGGGTGATGGTTGAAGCACCAACTGCCGGAGAAGCAACGACGATCGCGGAATCGATCATCGACGTCGTCAGGGACCGTCTCTCCTGAGGCTCCCGAGGATTCCTGTCGCAAGACGTCACCGCCCCTATGCTTGGATCACAATCGAATACGACGCGGAGATACACAACTGTTCAGCGCCCGCCCTTGGCCGAGCCAAGGCGACGAGGAAGAGGGAGTATCGAATCGTTCGGCGGATGCCCTCTCGGCCATTCACGGTCGTAACGGTCTGGACGAAATCCGGGGAGTGATCTCCGGGACAGAATCCAGTCCGATGTGAAGGTGCGAACCTCTCGGCTCGCATCCATCGCCGTATCTCCGTTTCACCGACAAAAGGAGATCGCGCGCGATGTGTGGAATCATGGGATATGTCGGGCCGCAAGAGGCTGGTCCGATTCTTGTCGACGGACTCCGAAGGCTCGAGTATCGCGGCTACGACTCGGCCGGAATCGCCGTGACGAACGGTGCGATCAGTGTGCGCAAGGCACAGGGCAAGATCGCCAACCTCGAGGCCCTCATTGCTTCCGACCCACCATCGGGGTCGATCGGAATCGGTCATACCCGGTGGGCCACACATGGTGCACCCACGGACGCCAATGCCCACCCGCACACCGATCCCTCAGGGGAGTTTGTGGTCGTCCACAACGGGATCATCGAGAACTTTCAATCGTTGAAGGCCGAATTGACGTCGGGTGGATCCGAGTTCGTCAGTGAAACGGATTCCGAAATCCTTGCCCATCTGATTGCACGGGAATACGACGGGGATCTCGTGGAAGCTGTCCGCAGGACTGTCGCTCTGTCCGAAGGCGCATACGCCATGGTCGTGATGTCACGGCGTGAGCCACGCAAGATCGTTGCGGTTCGAAAGATCAGCCCGTTGGTTGTCGGGCTTGGAGACGGGGAGACGTTCCTCGCATCCGACATCCCTGCCGTTCTTCACCACACCAGGGATTTCCTGATCATTGAGGACGACGAGTTGGTCGTTGTCACCGAGGAAGGTGCCGTGATCGAGTCGATCTCAGGTGAAGCGGTCGAGCGTGAGGTGGTCCACATCGATTGGGATGCCGAACAGGCAGAAAAGGGTGGCTTCGACACGTTCATGCTCAAAGAAATTCACGAGCAACCGGCTGTGATCACCGAGACACTTGCGAGCCGTCTCGATCAGAACGGGAAGGTGTGGCTTGAGGATGTCGGATTCGACGATGCGTACGCCGCTGCAATCGACAGGGTGTGGATCACCGCCTGTGGCACGGCGTTTCACGCCGGTCTGATCGGCCAGGAGATCTTCCGACGAGTCCTCCGGCTCCCTGCCAACGTCGAGTACGCCCACGAGCTTCGATACGCCGATCCCATCATCGGCGCAAATGACTTGACGATCGCCATCTCGCAGTCAGGTGAGACCGCTGACACCCTCGCCGCCGCGCGGTTGGCCGTGGACTCGGGTTCCCGAATGCTGTCGATAACCAACGTCGTTGGATCCACCCTGTCGAGATACGCAGACGACATTCTCTATACGCGGGCGGGCCCGGAGATATCGGTCGCGTCGACGAAGGCGTACATGGCGATGCTGATTGCCCAATACCTGCTTGCCTTGCGCCTTGGGGCGGCCAGAGGAACGGTCGACGCCGAGCTTGCAGGACGGGTTGCCCATGGCCTCCATCTCCTGCCAGCCGCGATCGAAGAAGTCCTCGAACGTGAAGCGCCGGTGATAGCCGCGGCGGAGTCCATCGTTGATGCGAGTGACGTGTACTTCATCGGAAGAGGGCTCGACTACGCGATAGCCATGGAAGGTTCGCTCAAGCTCAAGGAACTGTCGTATCTGCACTCCGAAGCGATGCCCGCAGGGGAACTCAAGCACGGAACGCTTGCACTCATCACCGACGGCGTTCCTGTGGTGGTGCTGCTTACACAGCGTGCCGTATATGACAAAGTGATCTCAGCGGTTCAAGAGGTCAAAGCCCGGGGTGGTCGGATCATTGCGGTGGCCTATGACAGCGATACGGAAATCGCAGATCACGCCGACATGGTGCTGCGAATTCCCGATATGGAGGATCTCCTTGCACCGGTCGCGGCCGTTGTGCCATTGCAGCTCCTTGCCTATCACGTCGCAAGACTGCGTGGTCACGACATCGATCAGCCACGCAACCTCGCCAAGAGTGTGACGGTCGAATAGTCAAGACGGCACAGGTGTGAAGCGCGTGCCTCCCTGGTGGCGTTGGCTACTCTCACCGGCATGGAAATAATCGGGCTTGGAGTTGATCTTGCTGAGGTGTCGCGGGTGCGACACCTGCTTGCCCGTGACGCTGATCGGTTCAGACGGCGCTGTTTCACAGACGACGAATGGGCGTACGGACAGCGGTTCAGTGATCCCTCCGAGCGACTCGCTGCGCGGTTTGCGGGCAAGGAAGCGGTGATGAAATCCATGTTCACGGGGTGGCGGCGCATTCCGTGGACCGATGTGGAGATCACCGGAGGTGGCCCGCCAAGAGTCAACCTCTATCGAAAGGCCGCCAAGCGAGCGGAGATGCTCGGGATCACCGGCTTCAAGATCACAATCACCCACACCGGTAACACTGCACTCGTGTTCGTGGTATCCGTTGGCGATCACAAGGACGGACAGACATGAGACCGATCCTGTCGGTCGCCGAGATGCGACGAGTCGACGCCGAAACAAACATCGATGTTGACCTGCTGATGGATGCGGCAGGGTTTGCGGTTGCGCTTGCAGCCGTCGACCTCGGTGCCGGCTATGGCACGACGATCGATGTGCTGTGTGGCAAGGGAAACAACGGAGGTGACGGGTATGTTGCGGCCGCGTACCTCTCCCAGCGAGGGGCGGCTGTTCGTGCCCACTCGATCGGCGATCCGAGTCCCGGTACCCCAGCCCACAGGGCGATGCGTCGGGCCGAGCGTGAGGGAGTACAGATGGCACCGCTCGATGACCCACGGCCCACTGACGTGCTGATCGACGCCGTGGTCGGCACGGGATTCCAAGGTCAGCTTGCCCCGGAGGTCGCCGAGTGGGTCGGTTTCGGGACCGCCGTGGTTGCTGTCGATATTCCGTCCGGTCTCAACGGCGACACAGGGCTCGTATCCGGTACCGCGTTCGACGCCGACATCACGGTCGCATTTCACGCGCTGAAGCCGGGCCACGTTCTGGGCGACGGCCCGGACCTGTGTGGTGAAGTTCGTGTGGCAGACATCGGCCTGACCGGCGGAACCACGGACATGTTGCTGATGGAAGATGCCGATGTTTTTATCCCAAGCCGGCGCCGAACTGCCCACAAATGGTCCTCAGGCGCCGTCGCGACCATCGGTGGAATGCCAGGACTCACCGGTGCAGCGCTCTTGGCCGCCCAGGCTGCACTCTCCGCCGGTGCCGGTGTGTCGAGTCTCGTTGCCCAGCCGTCGACCGTTGACGTCTATACGGCGGCGGTTCCTGACATTCCAACGATGGTCGTCGAGGGGATCGAAACGAAGGCGGATGCAACCGCGCTCGTCAAGCGCCTTGCACGGTTCGATACCGTCATCATGGGGCCCGGACTCGAACCGGCGTCGCGCCCATTCGTCGAGGGCATCGTCGACGAATTCGACGGGGTGCTCGTCCTTGACGCCGGTGCTCTCAATGCCCTCTCGTCGCCTGCAGTTCTCGCCGACCGGTCGGCTACGACGATTCTGACTCCCCACGCCGGCGAGTTCGCACGACTGACGGGTGAGGAACCCGGTGTCGAATCTGCCAGACGTCTTGCCGAGGTCACCGGTGGCATCATCGTCGTGAAGGGCAACCCGACGCTGGTTGTCGCAGATCGGGTCATCGTGATCAATTCGGGTGGGCCTGAGCTCGCGACGATCGGGAGTGGAGACGTGCTGGCGGGGATCATCGGTGCGTTCGTGTCGACGACGCTGGACCCTGTGACCGCGGTGGCTTCGGCAGTGCACGTCCATGGGGTGATCGGATCGATCACGGCCGATCTCGGGACTGTGACTGCCTCCGAGCTGCTCACGGCCATCGGGCCAACGGTCGTCGCCTTCTCGTTCTGATGCTGTGTCAACGTCGATGGACCCAGCACTAGCCGAGTCGTCCGAAATCCGCAGGCCGACTACCGTTGCTGTGTTCCCGAGACCGGAGATTCATGCGTCCCTCGTGGATCGAGATCGATCTCGATGCAATCGAACATAATGCCCGACAGATCGCGGCGCACATTGCCCCCTCGCAGTTGTGTGCCGTCATCAAGGCAGATGCCTACGGGCACGGAGATGTTCCGGTTGCCGAGGTGGCGACGCGCGGAGGAGCCGCAATGCTCGCGGTTGCCCTTGTCGAGGAGGGGGTGCGGTTGCGCGAAGCCGATGTCGACGATTCCATCGTCGTCCTGTCAGAGCCTCGACTTTCGGATACCGCGAGGATCGTCACCCACGCGCTCACTCCCACGGCATATCGGATGGAATTCGTTGAACGACTTGCCAACGAAGCCGAGACTGTCGGGAATGTTCCGTATCCGGTACATCTCAAGGTTGACACCGGCATGCATCGGGTCGGTGCTCCCGTTCCCACCGCGTTGAAGATGGCGAGGACCATTCACGCGGATCCGAGGCTCGAACTGACCGGAATCTATACGCATTTCCCGGTGGCCGATGAGGACCACGCGTTCACGTTGCGTCAGAATGATGAATTCAGAGTCTTCCTCGAAACCTTGGCCGCCGAAGGCATTGAGCCGAAGCTGATCCACGCCGCGAACACGGCGGCGGCATTCGATCTCCCCGACACGCGCTACACAATGTGCCGTGTTGGGCTTGGGCTGTACGGCATGCGTCCGACGCTTGACAGTGGGCCCGATCTTGATCTCCGCCCAGCGATGCGCGTGGTGAGTCACGTGGCCTATGTACGCGACCTGCCAGCTGGTGCTCGTCCGTCATACGGTCGCATCAAGGAACTCGCCGCGGCCGGCAAGGTGGCGACTGTGCCGATCGGGTACGCAGACGGAGTTCCGAGGAGCCTCAGCCGGACGGGTGCCGTCCTCATCAGGGGAAAACGGTATCCGTACGCGGGAATGGTCACGATGGACATGGTCATCGTCGACGTCGGCTCGGATCAGATCGAACGTGGCGATGAGGTCGTTCTCCTCGGTGCTCAAGGTGACGATGCAATCAGGGCTGAGGAATGGGCACAGCTCCTCGGGACAATCAACTACGAGATCGTCTGCCATTTCGGTCCGAGACTCCCACGGAGATATGTTTCACGGAGCCACAGTGGGGAAGCGCCGAGTGGATAACACAACCATCACTCTCGTTCCCGGCGTTGAGGTTGGCCACAAGACCTATGCCGATGCCATGACCGGAGTGACTGTCATCGCTCTTCCCACACCGAATGTCGGGGTTGTCGACGTGCGCGGAGGGGGTCCGGGAACAAGGGAAACCGGTGTGCTCGGAGACGCCATCAAGCCCGTTCCCGTCGACGCGATCGTCTTTTCTGGAGGGTCTGCGTTCGGACTTGGTTCAGCCGACGGTGTGATGGCGGAACTTGAACGGCTCGGGAGAGGTGTTCCGACACCGGGTGGCAACGTCCCGATCGTTCCAGCAGCCATCATCTTTGATCTCGCAGTTGGCGACGGAACCGTCCGGCCCGGTCCCGAAGATGGTGCGGCCGCCTTCCGTGCGCGGTCCTCTGACCCGGTGCCGATGGGGTCAGTCGGCGCGGGAGCCGGAGCAACAATGAACAAATGGGCTGGCTTGGCCGGAATCAGGAAAGCAGGGATCGGCACGTTCGCCATGGATATCGGAGGCTCCGCGGTCGGAGCGTTGGTCGTTCTGAACGCCGTCGGGACGCTGGTGCAGGGCGAGTTGTACGACCGTGACAACCCATCGATCGGACTGGAATCAGCATTCGCCCTCGATATCGCCCAGAACACCACGTTGATGTGCGTCGTCACCAATGCCGGGATCAGTGATCGGAATGAGCTTCGAAGGATCGCGATCCGTGCACATGATGCCCTCGGCGCAACAATCGTTCCAGCCCACACCCGCTATGACGGAGACACAGCGTTCGTCATTTCAACGGGGACGCATGCACCACAAGCAGATATCGACGTCGTGGCGGAGGCCGCGTTTCGTTGTGTTGCCGAGTCGATCAGGTTGGCGGTGGAAAACGCATGACCACCGACGTTCGCGATGTGGACACCCTTGAGGAGCTCGAGGCTATCGCGTCGGTGTGCACGGACTGTGTGCTTTGCGAGACGCGAACCACCGTTGTCTTTGCGTCCGGCACGCAGGAAGCGCAGGTCATGGTGGTTGGTGAGGGACCGGGACAGCAAGAGGATGAGCAGGGTGTGCCATTTGTCGGTCGATCCGGTCAGCTACTGGTGAAGCTCCTTTCGGAGGCCGGCATAGAGCGCGATGACGTCTACATAGCAAACGTCGTCAAGTGTCGCCCGCCGCACAATCGAGATCCCCGGCAGGAGGAGATCGATGCCTGCAAGCCATATCTCCGGCGTCAGGTCGAACTGGTGGATCCGAGGGTTGTCGTGACGCTCGGAAACTTCTCCTCAAAGCTGTTGTTGCCGACGACGACAGGTATCACCAAGCTCCGGGGGCGTGCGTATGAATGGTGGGGTCGATACCTGGTACCGACCTTTCATCCCGCTGCCGCGCTGCGCGGGGGCGAATCGGTGACCAACGACATCCGATCCGATGTCGCGCTCGTCCGATCACTGTTGGACGGTAGGCTCGCGACCAACACCGAGAGCACCGCGGTAGGTGGCGAAAGCGGTGCCAAGGATCCCGAGGACGAGCAGCTTGACCTGTTCGGAGTGACACCGCGATGAGCATCAACTTTGTGACTTCCCATCCTGATGAAACCAAGGCGCTCGGCCGAAAACTGGCCGCGCTCCTCACCGCCGGGGACGTCGTCGTGCTTTCCGGAAGGCTCGGCTCCGGCAAAACGCTCTTCGTATCCGGTGTGGCAGAAGGCCTCGGTATCGGAGCCCGGATCACGAGCCCCACGTTCCTCATTGCCAAGTCCTACGTCAAGGGATTCCTCCCACTGATTCACGCTGATGTGTACCGGCTCGGGTCAGTTGCCGAGTTTGACGACCTTGGACTTCTCGACAGCGGTGCCGACGGTGCGGTGTTGATCGAGTGGGGAGAGGCTGTCGCGGAAGCCCTCCCGAAGGATCGACTGAACGTCTCATTCGCAATGGACGGAGATGCCAGAACCATCTCGTTCGAGCCGGTTGGTGGATGGGCGACACGTGATCTGGGGGTTCTGACATGAGAACGCTCGCTATCGAGACCGGAACACCCGCGTCATCTGTTGCGATCGGTGAAGGCACGGCCCTGCGCGCCATGTCGGTGAATGTTGATTTCCGCGGTCACGTCAGCTTCCTCGTTCCTGCGATCGACTTTTGTCTCAATCAGGCAGGGTGGACACCGTCTGATATCGAGCTTGTAGCAGTTGATGTGGGGCCCGGCCCGTACACCGGTCTGCGTGCCGGCGTGGCGACCGCCCAGGCCTTCGCTGCTGCTGTCGGTGCCCAGATGGCTCCCGTATCGTCACTGACGGTGATTGCCCTGCGAGCAGCGACGGGACACAGGCGTATCTGGCCTGTTGTTGACATGCGACGGGGCCAGGTAGCGGTCGCGCCGTATCGGCCACTTCCCGGTGGTGTCGCTCCCGACGGGTCTGCCGAGGTTGTGCGACCGGAGGACTTCAAGGCAATCCTGGAGTCTGAGCCCGGTGACTCCCTCGTCGTGGGTGATTGGCAGGTGCTGCCCGACAGTACGTGGACCGGTCTGCATCGGGTACGCCGGGGGAGGCCGCGTTACCCCTCCGCGGAGACCCTCCTTGAGATCGCCGACATGTATCAGCGGCACGACAACCTGATCGCCGCGCGTGATATTCGACCGAAGTACATGCGTGAGCCCGATGTCCAGATCAATTGGAAGTCATTCCGATCTGAAGGGGCGTGGCCAGATGCATGACGCCCCGATCCGAGCCATGGAGCGACTCGACATTCCCGCCGTCGCCGCACTTGAATCCGTGATCTACGCGACGCCATGGTCCCCTCGGGTGTTCTTTGACGAATTGGCGATGGACAACCGCAGCTATCTGGTCGTGGAGGGTGATTCCGGCGTCGTTGGATACGGGGGCCTCCTGATGGTTGAGGAAGATGCCCACATCACGACACTCGCTGTTGCGCCCGAAATGCGTGGGAAGCGACTTGGCGTCAAGCTGATGCTTGCGTTGGTGGACGAGGCTCTTGCACACGGTGCGCGACACCTCACACTGGAGGTCAGGGTGTCCAACACGCCTGCGCAGGGCCTGTACGAGCGATTCGGATTCGATCCGGTCGGGCGTCGCAAGGACTACTACGTGGACGAGGATGCTCTGGTCATGTGGGCGACCGATGTTGATACTGTCGAGTACAAGGAACGTATCTCTGCGATCCGCGATTCCCTGGAGGGTGACACACGATGAGTGCTCTGCATGCCCGTCGACACGGCGTTCTTTGGGCTGTAGCCCACCGTCACGGTCGGCTCTTACCCTGGGTACGCGCGATGGGCGGTGTTGACGAATGAGCGGTCCCCTTGTGCTCGGGATTGAGACGAGCTGTGACGAGACGGGCATCGCGGTGATCGAGGGCTACGACGTCAAGAGCTCGGTTCTCTCGAGCCAGGTTGATGACCACGCCCGATTTGGCGGAGTCGTACCAGAGGTTGCGGCCCGGGCCCATGTGGAGGCCATCCGACCGCTCGCCCACCAAGCGATCACGAGAGCAGGCGTCCATCCCGACCAGCTCGATGCGATCGCGGTGACGCGGGGGCCCGGCCTTGTGGGGGCTCTTTCGGTCGGATATGCGTATGGGAAGTCCCTCGCTTACTCCTTGGGGAAACCGCTCTACGGGATCGACCACATGGAGGGGCACCTCTTTGCGCCTCGGCTGTCCTTTGCGGGTTACGAACCGCCCGCTGTCGTACTGCTCGCAAGCGGTGGACACAGTCAGATTGTTCACGTGAGGGCTTGGGGGGAATACGAGGTCCTCGGTGGAACGATCGACGATGCCGCCGGTGAGGCATTCGACAAGTTGGCGCGGTTCATGGGCCTCGGCTATCCCGGCGGTCCGGCCATTGATGCCGATGCAGAGGGAGGCGACCCTGAGGCCATACCGTTCCCCAGGGCGCTGAAGGATCGACCCTTCGACTTCTCGTTCTCCGGACTCAAGACCTCAGTAACAACGTACCTCGAGAAGGCCAAGGAGGCGGGATCCCTTCCACCGCGGTCCGACGTGTCGGCCTCGATCCAGGAGGCAATTGTCGATGTCCTCGTGGAGAAGACCTTCAACGCTGTGGAATCGACCGGTGTGCAGGTCGTTGGGGCAGGTGGCGGCGTGCTCGCCAATCGTCGACTCCGCGAGAAACTCGAGTCCGAGGCGAACCGCCGCGGGGTTGGCCTGTTCGTGCCAGAGGCGGCACTGTGCACCGACAATGGGGCGATGATCGCAAGCGTTGCGGTAGACAGACTCTTCTCGGGGTTCGAGCCCGACGCACTGACACTCGATGTTGATCCTGGTCTCGGACTCGGATCATGAACGGCGGGATTCGCCTCGGCTCCGTTGGGGGAATCGAGGTGGTCGCAGATGCTTCAGCCTCCGTTTTGGCGCTGCTGTTCGCAGCAGCCGTCATGGTTGATCTCCTGACGCGAGATCTGGTCTCCTCCAACGAACGGGCCCTTGCGCTCGGCCTGTTCGCAGGAGTCGCAATCGTCGGGTCCATCTTTGCCCACGAGGCCGCACACGCCATTGTGGCGAAGCTGAAGGGTCAGCGAGTTCTCAGCATTCGCATGCTCATCTTCGGTGGATATTCGGTGATCGAGGGTGAACCTGAGCCAATGACCGAGTTCCAAGTGGCGACAGCGGGACCGGCGACATCGATTCTGCTCGGCTTCTTGTTCTGGATCCTCCAGATGGCTGACCTCGGAAGTGGTTTCACCGCCACGATGCGAGCCCTTGCGCTCGCCAATCTCGCCATCGGGTTGTTCAACCTGTTTCCCGGTTTCCCGCTCGATGGGGGACGTGTGCTGCGGGGGCTCGTCGCAGAGCGCACGGGGAACCGTGTGGTTGCCACCCGACTCGTTGCGCGGGTGGGGCGATACACCGGATGGGCCATTCTGATTGCTGGCTGCGGACTCGTTGTCCTGCAAGAGCCGTTTGGGCTGTTCTGGATCATCGTCGGTTGGTTCCTTGCCGTGACTGCTGTCCAGACCGGCAGGCGCGAGGAATTGGCAGTTGCATACAGCGGCCGAACAGCCCGATCCGTGATGCGGCCGGTTGACAAAGCCGTTCCGGGGTCGATGCCCGTCGGATCGATGATCGAGACCTACTTGATGGGAAAGGACATGCACGCAGAACCGGTGGAGATTGACGGTCGCGTCGTTGGGGTCATCGGCCATGACGAACTCGACGCCACTGCGCCCGCACGTCGGGTCTCCACCAGAGTTGAACGACTCATGACCCGCATCGGGCCTGACGACGTCGTGGAGGCAGACCGGCCGCTCCAGACGATCGTCATGGATCGCCACGACGCAGGCCGCCCCCTGGTGGTCGTCGAAGACGACACCGTCATCGGCATCATCGACCCCAGCAGTCTGACGTCTGACGTCCGACTTCCGACTTCCGACTTCGGTTAGCACTCACTGCTGGAGACTGCTAGTATTGGCAG
>QQUL01000146.1 GCA_008501565.1 Armatimonadota bacterium | reverse complement strand
GTGAAACCGACGAGGATTGCGACGCGGATCAGAGGCGTACAGGCGGACGACAACTTGATCGCAGACCGGTTTGCTGCCCGGTACTCGTCGGATGCTTCGGTGATTCGTTGCACTTCCCTGGATTCGGCAGTGAACGCCTTGATCGTCGAGATCCCTCCGATGTTGTTGGAAAGCTGCGAGTTGATGTTTGCGGCCTCGTCCCGCACGAGGGCATATCTCGGTTCGATTCGTCTCTGGAACAGCAGCGACCCCCACAGGATGACCGGCACCGGAAGGAAGGCCAGCCAAGCAACCGACGGGGCGATGATGAAGTACGCGGCCCCGATCAACACGACAGTCGTGAGCAGCTGGACGACCTCGTTCGCCCCCACGTCCAGGAACCGCTCAAGCTGGTTCACGTCGTCGTTCATGACGGCCATCAGATCGCCCGTCGAGCGGTCCTCAAAGAACGCTACGTCGAGGCCCTGAATGTGCTTGTAGGCGTCGATGCGCAAATCGTGCTGAATTGACTGGGCGAGGTTGCGCCACTCGACGCCGAGGAGATACTCGAAAACCGATTCGAGACTCCACACGATGAAGGTGAGCACCGCTATGGCGATGATCTGGTTCTTCTCTTCTTCGATGCCGAACCGACCCATGAGGGAGTCTGAGCCATTGACGACGACGTCGATCGCCATACCGATCAGGAAGGGCGGGGCGAGATCAACAGCCTTGTTGAGGAAGGACCAGATCGTGGCGATGATGATTCGCTTGCGATACCCGGCTGCATAGCGCCACAGACGGCGAAGCGGTGGTGTCTGTGAGATCGCCGTCGACATCCCACCAGCGTAGGAGAGCTTGTGGTGCGTTGGCGCCGCAAGCGGCCTGCGGCGAAAAGCGGAAAGCTGAAAGCTGAAAGCGGAAAGCAGCGCCGTTTACGGCGCTCTACCGATCCGTACCTCGATGATGTCCCCGTGGGCGACCGGCGACCCCGGAGCAGGGTTGGTGCTTACGACAAGGCCGTACTGCCCGGGGTTTGCCGTTTCGACCTCAACGATGGTCCAACCCAGGGAGATCCCGGTGTCAGTCGCGAATTGGGACAGTGCACCGGTGACATCGACGGGGGAAAGCCCACGCAGGTCGGGGAGACCGAAGACCTCGGCCACGCCGCTCGATATCTCAATGATCACTTCAGTGCCCTGCTTGACCGTCGTGCCTCCGACCGGGTCCGTCGCGATGAACGTGCCTTGGGGTAGGACCGAGGGGATTTCGACGACGCGTGCCGCGAGACCGATGTCGTAGATCGCCTCAACGGTCGCCTTCGTCGATGCGCCAGGTGCCGGAACCCTCGCAAACGGCGTTTGGCGATAGATCTCGGTTCCTGGTGGCTCGGCACGGAAGTCCTGGGTCGCCATCCCTCGGGTGGCGTACTCCATGAACTGTCGCCAGACCGGGGCTGCAAGTGTTCCGCCCGCAGCGCTCCGGTAGAACTGCTCCTTCTGATCAAGGTCATTCCACACAGTGAAGTCCTTGAGCGGCACCCGACCGTCTGCATCGCCGATCCAGACCACCGTCGTGATCTGAGGGATGAATCCGGCAAACCAGACGTCGGCGTTGTCGGTTGATGTCCCCGTCTTGCCTGCCTGGGGACGCCCAATGTCGGCACGTCGACCGGTTCCCGAGGTCACGACCTTCTTCAGAGAACCGACGACAGCGGCCGCAACCTGCGCATCGACGACCTCACGCGGTTCAGTCTGGTGCTCATAGATCACCGTGCCGTCGGCGTCGGTGATGCGCTGAATGAGGTATGGGTCGCGGTACTCGCCGTAGTTGGCGAGGGTCGAGTAGACAACTGCTACATCCTCGGGTCGTACGTCTTGTGCGCCGAGCGTGATCGACAGGTGTGGGGCGAGGGGTGTTCGGATCCCGAGTTTGGTCGCCATGTCCACAACGGATGAAGGACCGATCTGTTCAACGAGGCGCGCATACACGGCGTTGATCGAGTTGTACGTTGCGGAATCGAGCGTCCGAAGTGAATCACCCGAGTTGCCGCCTGCATTGTGGACGGTCCAGACATTGTTCTCACAGTTTGCCGTTGGATCGCACGGAATCATCGCGGGACTTGCATCGTTCCAGTACGAACCGAGTGTGATCGGCGAACCGTCCCTGCTGCCCGTTTCGAGCGCCGCGGCGAGCGTGATCGGTTTGAACACGGAACCAGCGTGGCGGGCTCCTCCCGAAGCGAGGTCATACGGCCGTTGGCCAGCCTCGAGATCGTCGCCGAAGTCGAGACCGCTCGCCATGACCCGGATGGCACCGGTCGTGTTGTCGATGGTCGATATCGCCCCCGTCGGACCGTCAAGGCCCGGTCGGAACCATGCCCGCAGGATTCGGTTCGCCTCGGTCTGGAGCCTGTCGTTGACGGTGATGTCAATCTTGAGGCCACCTCCACCTTCACAATCGGTGACGGCCGCGGGACAGCCAAACACTGCTCGCTTGCGTTCCTCGTACGTTTCTCCGAGTCCGAACTCGTTCGTATCGAGCAGGGTGCGGTTGACCCGAGACATGATTGCCTGGGGTGTCGTGACCTCGGCTGTCTCGTTCGGAATGACGCCAAGGGGCTCGGCCTTTGCCGCTACCGCCTCGCTGTGTGTGATGTAGCCGTTGATGACCATGCGGTCGATCGTGCGGTTACGTGCAGCAATGGCGTTCACCGCTCCTGTTCGTGGGTGGTAGTAAGTCGGGTTTCTGATCGGAACCGGCAGAAGTGCGGCCTCATGCAGGGTGAGCTCATCAAGAGACTTGCCGAAGTACTCCTCCGATGCGGCGTTGATGCCGTATGCGTTTGATCCGAAATAAACCGAGTTGGCCCAGAACTCAAGGATCTGATCCTTGGTGTAGAGCGTTTCGAGTTCGGCGGCAACCACCGCTTCACAGAGCTTGCGCTCGATGGTCTGATCAGATGAAAGGAAGTTCTGCTTCACGACTTGCTGGGTGATCGTGGAACCGCCCCCAGATGGCGAGTTCACGAGTCGCCCGACCACAGCGCGACCAATGGCACTGAAGTCGATTCCCCTGTGTTCGTAGAAGGATTTGTCTTCAGCGGAGAGGAGCGCCGCCTTTACGAGGTCTGGCATTTCGGACAGGCTGATGGGCTGAGAGTTCCGTTCGTTGAGCTGACCGATCTTGACGCCGTCTTGCGTGTAGACCGTCGATAGGCGAGACAGGTCCGGAAACGACAGGTCAAGTTCGCTGGTGTCACACAGGTACTCCTCCTGGAGCGAGTCCGCCGCACCGTATGCGGTGTTCGCGGACAGAAATCCGAAGAACCCGACCCAGGTCGCGCCCACAACGACGAACACTGCTAGGCCGATAAAGGCCGGCAGTCGCCTGCGGTTGCGTTCACGGCGCTCGATCTGTCGGATGAGTGGTTCCATCGTCCTACCTGTCGAACTGTTGCTGCGATTCGGCTGGAACCGAGCGACAGATCATGGTGCTGCGGCACTGACCGGTACTATCTGCAGCGAAATCGAGCATAGGTACAGACTTCAGATAGTCGATGGACTTCCGTGGAGACCGATGAC
>QQUL01000185.1 GCA_008501565.1 Armatimonadota bacterium | reverse complement strand
TCGATGTGGATCGTCGCAGACCTGTGCGCAAGAGTACGCTTCCGTCATAGCAGTCATCGTCGCACCACCGTGCGGCCAACGAAGGGATCCAGCATGGCAATCGGTCCGGTACAACTTCTCGTTCTGGGATTCGATCATCCGAACTTCCAGGGCGAGATCATTGAGGAACTCGAGCGGCTTCGCGAGAGCAACACGGTCCGAGTCATCGACTCCCTTGCCGTGTTCAAGGACGCTGACGGCGACATCGAGGTCGCTCATCTCAGCAACCTGTCTCGAGACGAGGCAGTCGAGCTCGGATCGAAGATCGGTGCCCTCATCGGTCTCGGTATTGAAGGCGAGGAAGGCATGGAAGCAGGTGCCGTTCTCGGGGCTGTGGCTGCTGCTGATGGCGAAGTAGAGGTCTTCGACGACGAGGACGCTTGGGACATCATCGAGGAGATTCCGAACGACTCCGCGGCGGCTTTGCTCCTGCTCGAACATCACTGGGCAGTGCCACTTCGCGACGCAATCGCACGTGCCGGTGGCATGCGTATCTCCGATGGTTGGATCAGCCCGCTCGACCTTGTCGAAATCGGGCTCATCGCTGCCGAGGAAGCAGAAGCGCACGCCGAGCTCGACGCAGCGATTTGATCCCATAGAATGAAACCACGTCAAGGAACGGAGATCTGAGTATGCCAGCACCACGCAGGATTGCACGACGCACGTCTCGGCGAGTCGCTCGTCGTCGTTGAGTCAACAAACCCAATCTGACGAGAAGGGGCCCGCTCGGTGCGGACCCCTTCTTCAATGTTTCAACCGTTGACTCTACAGGGTGTCGAGGAAGTCGGTGACCGCAGCGGCAGGTTCTTCCCATCGGGTGTCGAGCATCATGTCGTGTCCGATTCCTTCGAAGATGGTGGCGGTGGTTCCGTAGTCCTCTGCCGTGTCGTGAATCTCCCGCGGCGGGAAGATGGCGTCTTCTGCAGCCCCGATGATGAACAGCGGATCACGGACCTGCGCCGGCTTCGGTCTTGAGAACATCATCCCGATGAACGCGAGGTAGGACTCGCCCTGGACTTGATCGATGTATCGCCTCGCGTACTCGTCGGGAGTGTGTGATCCGAACAGAAGGGCCTTGGCCCGAACAGGATCGTCGACGATCGGGCCGAGATTCAGCGTTGCGTTGGCGCGCGCAAAGGCTCCTGGATGCTCCCGGGCCACACGAATGGTTGCAGGCATGACACCGTGATTCGGGACCGATGCCACGAGCACCCCCGCCCGTGCGCGGAATCTGGAGAGGTAGTGCTGGGTCACGAACCCACCCATGGAATGGCCCACGATGACGGGGGGCTCATCGAGGGAAGCCGCCACCGTGCGCACGTCGGCCACGTAGTCGCCGATGCCGGAACGTCGCAAAGAGCCGGGCGAGCGGCCATGTCCACGAAGATCGAGGGCATGGCTCGTGTACCCGCGTTCAGCCAGGTAGTCCGTCCAATACTCGGTCCAGCACCATGACGCATGCCAAGCGCCATGCACGAGGGGAAGGGGTGGTCGGTCGCGATCAACCGTGGCTGGCGTCGTCTGGACATGGAGTCCCATGTGTTCGATTCTGGCACGCCCTACCTGCGATTGCTGTTTCGGTGGCATGCCGACCGTTTGTCGGCGCACCTCGATCCGGTGTAGGCGCTGCCCGATGTATGAGGAATTTGGATCGTTCATAGACTGATTGACACGACAACGAATTCGAGTAGGGAGTGCACAATGCGCGTCGTTGGAGGTGCCGTTCTGGCGTTGGTTCTGGTGGCTGCCGCCGCATGCAGTGGGGGTGATGATGCTGTCTCCGTAGGTGATCCTTGGGGCAGACCGTCGCCGTCTTCCGCGGACAACGCAGCGTTCTACATGACCCTCACGGGGGGATCCCAAGACGATGTCCTGACAAGCGCGGCATCGGCCCGCTGCACCATGACGGAGCTGCACGAGACGACGATGACGGATGGCACGATGTCGATGGCCCCAGTGCCATCTGGCATCCAGGTGCCAGCGAATGAAATGGTGAAGCTCGAACCCGGTGGCCTCCACGTGATGTGCATGGGAGTGACCACGCCCCTGTCGGTAGGAGAATCTGTCGATATTGAGCTGACATTCTCGTCGGGGGACACCACAACAGTATCCGCCGACGTACGAGATCAGTGACGGTGCTTCGGATCGAGACTATGGCTTCGGTGAGCATGGACGACGGTCCGAATTGGTCCAGCAGACTTTCATGATCAGACTGGTGACCTTCGGTTGGGCTGTCGCGATCTTGATGGTGTCTTGCGCTGCTGAGACCTCGGGTGGTTCTCCGCAGGCCAGTCTGGGGCCTCGTGATACGTCCCTGACACGGGAGATCGGCGGCGACAGTGTGCTCGGTACCAAAGTCGCGGGTGTGATCCTGCCCGACGTATCGAACGATGGCGCCCCGTTCGAAGTGATCGCCGACGCCGATGGCATTCTCGTGGTCTACTTCGGCTACACCTCCTGTCCCGATGTGTGCCCAACGACCATGGCAGACCTCCGCCAGGCACTCGTGGAGATGGGTGACACCGCGGACAGGGTCTCGGTTGCCATGATCACGGTGGATCCGGACCGCGATGTTGACGAAACCCTCACAAGCTACGTGCAGTACTTCGTGCCGGGTGCTCACGCACTTCGCACCAGGGATGATGACGTCCTGCGGGATGCCGCAGATGCGTTCCGTGCCGACTACAGCGTGACGAAGGTGCCGGATGGTCGGGTGGAAGTCGCGCACAGTCCCTGGCTCTACGCGGTGGACGACGAGGGGATACTGCGAGCCGTCTGGGCCTTCGGTGCCGAGCCCGAAGCAATTGCAGCAGAGCTGACCAGCCTTCTCTCGGATTGAGAAGTCTCAACCAGATGGTGCGTCTGAGTCCCTCGATTGTGCAGAGCGACCACTCGACAATCCTCGGATCGAGCGGGAGTCGGAGGTATGGTCGAGGTTCTCCACTCGCATTGTTCACAATGCTTGGGCCACGGTGAGACAAGGACGCGCGATGGATTCGAAGCTCGCTACCGATAGAGCAGAAGCACTGAAACTCGTTCACGAACGGCTCGAGATGGCCGTGCGTGGGGGGCTCATTCGGTTGCGGGTCGAGGGTCAGAGCCGAGACAGCAGAACGATCGGTGTCCGCGGACGAGACCTCCTGAACTACGGATCGTGCGCGTACCTTGGTCTGAACACGGACCAGCGGCTGATCGACGGTGCAAAGGCCGCATTGGATCAGTACGGACCCGTTTTCTCGTCCTCGGCCGCATATGCGTCGATCGGTCTCTACACGGACCTCGAAGAACGGCTTGGGAAGATCTTCGATCAGGGACATGTCCTTGTGCCAACCACGACGACGCTTGGTCATCTGTCGGTGCTTCCCGTGCTCGTCAGTCCCGGTGACCTCGTCCTGTTGGATCACCAGGTGCATGCGTCCGTCCAGCTGACGGCCGGCGTACTTCGAGGAATTGGAGCCGAAGTTCGAACGATCCCGCACAACGATGTCGGAGCGCTCTATGGCGTCCTTTCCGAGGATGCGCACAAGCACAAGCGAGTCTGGTTCCTCGCGGACGGCGTGTACTCGATGTACGGGGACACAGCCCCGGTCAAGGCAATTGCCCCGCTCCTGGACGAGTTTGAGAACCTCTACCTGTACTACGACGACGCTCACGGTGTGGGATGGCGAGGTCGCCACGGCGTTGGACATGTTCTCACGGAGGTCGGATACCACCCACGAATGATCATGATCGGTTCGCTTGCGAAGTCCTGGGGTGCGGGAGGCTCGGTTCTCGTTCTTCCGAGCCAGACGATGGCGGAACACGTCTTGCTTGCAGGGGCAACATTCACTTTCTCCGGTCCGGTTCATCCGGCAGAACTCGGGGCAGCAGTGGCGGCTGCGGACATCCATCTTTCCGCAGAGCGTGACGTACGTGAAGAGCAGCTTCTGACCAAGATTGACTACGTACGGGATCGTCTTGTCGCCAGTCAGCTTCCCGCCCTCTCCCTGGAACGAACACCGCTGTGGTTTGTTCGTGTGGGTGAGCCCGAAAACGCGATCGAACTCGCTCGGCGCATGATGCATGACGGCTTCTACGTCAACGTGTCCGGCTTCCCCGTGGTACCTCTCGGGATGGACGGTATTCGATTCACAACGACCCTGTTCCAGACCGACGACGACCTTGCCAGATTCATGGACGCCCTCGAGAGAAACATCGAAGGTCTCGTCGTTCCCCTTGAATGGCGCATCGAACTCCACTGAATCGCTGGAAGTTCTTGGGTAGCTGAACTCCTTTATTCCTAAGTAAACCTGACCGATATCTCCTGAGTGGAACGAACCACTCGACTTCCCATGAACAACCTGAACACTGACGTCCGATTCGGACGGTTCGCGAAAGCGGTGTTCGCATTCCTCGCGCTGTGTGCGTTGGTGACGATTGTCGGCTCAAAGGAGGTCGCAGACGCCGCGGGAGCCCTCGGTGTGGCGGTCGGTGCTGGTCTTGCGGGTGGGTTGTTCGTGTATCGTGCCCGCACAGTGTCCGGACGAGAGAGACTCGCGTGGACACTCATCGGTCTTGGAGTGTGCACCGCTGCACTGGGTGTCCTTGTCGTGGCGGTCGTGTTCTTCCTCCACGGAGACGCACCGACCTTCGGCTGGACCGACATCTTCTTCATGGCGACCTATGTGTTGGTGATCGCCGGTGCAGCGACGCTTCCGTACGCCCAAGGTTCAACGATGCAGCGCGTTCGCATGATTCTCGACGGCCTCATCGGCGGCGTGTCAGTTGCAGCCCTTCTGTGGGTGCTGCTCGTCGCGGACATGACTTCTGACCTGGCCGATTCGTCAGCGCTGACGCGAGCGATTGGCGCGTTCTATCCCTTCCTCGATCTTGTTGTGCTGACGGTTGCCATGTCCGTGCTCCTGCGCCGATCGAGGCACCGATTCGACGTGCGAGTTGCCCTTTTTGCCGGGGGCGTGTTGTTCCAAGTCGTCGGCGACATCGTGTTCTTCTCCTCAGGCCAAACAGGATCCTTTCAAGATGCGAGCCCCTTGTACTGGATCAACCTGCTCGCCATCGGCTTCTTCTTTGCGTCGGCGTCGCTGGTTGGCCAGCCCTCGGTTGGCCGCGAATACGCCGATCGAAACCCGCCGTTGTGGACGCTCGTTGCACCCTATGTCCCGGCAATCGGGATGCTTGGCGTGTTTGTCACCGAGGCGATAGTCACCGGTGACATGTCAGTCGATGACACTCTGTTGGCCGGGGTGATTGTTGTTGGACTTCTGGTCATCGCGCGTCAGGCTGTTGCAATCGTCGACAATCGGGCGACGATCGAGGAGCAACGCGATCTCCTCGTGACCACGATTTCTCACGAGCTTCGGACTCCGCTGACCGCGATCGTGGGGTATGTCGATCTGCTTGCCGAGGACGGAGGTCGTCTTGATCGCGACCAGCAGGGCATGCTGTCGATCATCCATCAGCAGGCGGACTACATGTCAACCATCGTGTCGGACCTGATCATGCTTGCCCGTGGTACCGGAGGCGGACTTGAACTCGATGTCGAGCCGGTGCTCGTCGGTGATCTCGCCGATGCTGCGATCCACGCGTCGGGGATCGGCTCCGAGACTGTTGCTGTCGACACGGAAGACGACTTGGTTGCGTTCGTAGACCGCGCACGAATGCAGCAGGTCTTGGTCAACCTGTTGACGAACGCCTCTCGCTATGGAGGTGAAAAGCGGTTGGTGCGGGTCGTGGCAGATGGCGCTGATGTGACGTTTGAAGTCCACGACAACGGTCCCGGATTGCCTCGCCGGTATGAGGTGAGGGTGTGGGATCGGTTCGAGCGGGGTCCGAACCGCCTGAATGCAGCCGTGCCCGGATCGGGGATCGGGTTGGCCATTGTCAGTGCGATTGCCCAGGCCCACGGAGGGTCATCCACCTATCGCACGTCCGAGATGCTCGGCGGTGCGTGCTTCTCAGTCACCCTACCCGGCCGCGCAACGCACGATCCAACAGAGCGAAGCGGCACCGCCGCTACGGGCAAGATCAGATCTGTCGCATAGTCCGTGAGGGCGTGGGGGCTACCGCTCGTAGACGGTCTTGCCACCGATGAAGGTCACTTCTGCTCTCACGGATGCCAGATCGTCAGCGGTGAGCGGATTGTCGGATGCAATCACAAGGTCGGCGTCCTTGCCGACTTCAATCGTTCCGGAACGGGTCTCGTCATGGTTGACCCACGCCGAACCCGATGTGAACGCTCGAAGTGCCTCCTCTCGGGTCAGTGCCTGTTCCGGGAGGAGAGGATCCGGTGCGTCCGCCGTCGCACGTGCCACGGCGACCGCCATCTGTGCGAACGGATCGGCCGTCGACACTGACCAGTCCGATCCAGCCGCCAACCGGGCACCGCCATCCACGAGAGATCGGAACGGATACTGCCACGTCGCCCTTTGCAATCCGAGCCGCGGGATGGTCAGCTCGGTCATGGTCGCGTCGTGGCACGCCCACAGGGTCTGTGCGTTCGCCGCGACACCGAGCGACCCGAAACGAGGGACATCGACAGGATCGACAACATGGACATGTGCGATGTGCGGACGCACTGCTGCGGCGTCCGCTGTGCGACCTGCCTCGACCGAATCGAGCGCGGCACGGATCGCACAGTCCCCGATCGCATGAAAATGGGGCTGAATCCCCGCAGCCATCATGGGTGGCACGACCGACAGAAGCGTCTCACGATCGAGAAACGTGAGTCCACGATCGTTCGTTCCGACGTAGGGAGAACACAATGCGCCGGTACCGTTCTCGATGACGCCGTCGACCATGAGCTTGATACCACCCGGCCGATACTTCGGAGCTTCCTCGACGGTCATGGCGATCAGTTCGTCGAGTTGGTCGATCTGCCGCTCCCGGTCCCACCACAGCGATCCGAAGACCTGTGCCTCAAGCCGACCGTCTTGTGCCAACAGCCGGTAGGCGGCGTGGTCGACGGGCCGGACCCAAGCATCCTGCCACGCCGTGATCCCGAGGCTGAGCAGGTAGGTCTGAGCTGCGAGGATGGCGTCGGCGACATCGGTGACCGTGTCGTCGGGCGCGAACCGCTCAACCAGATCCACCGCGCCCTCTTGCAGAGTTCCGCTCGGAGTTCCGTCCGGTCCCCTTTCGATTCGTCCGTTGGGTGGGTCGGGAGTCGATTGGTCGATGCCGGCGATTGCCAATGCGCGTGTGTTGACCCAAGCCGCATGTCCCTCACTTGAATGCAGGAGCACCGGTCGATCCCGGACGACCCCGTCGAGCATTTCACGGTGCGGGATACCTCCGGAGAACGCGTTCATGGGCCACCCTCCGCCGAGAATCCAAGTCGCACTCGGATGCGAGTCCGCGTAGACAGCGATTGTGTCCAGATAGTCGACAGGATCCACGCCATGGAGTTCGCACCGGATCATCGCCAGCCCACCGATCGGTGGGTGTACGTGTGCATCCTGGAATCCCGGCAACAGACATCGACCGTCCAGGTCGAACCGTTGGCCGGCGGGTGGTGTACCGCTCCCCATTGAAACGATGCGCGATCCCTCGACGGCTACCCATGTAGGGGTCTGGGTGGTTCCGGTCCAGATTGATCCATTGACGAAGACAGTGCGCACGGTGTGACGTTAGGCACCAGCGGGGGCGCTACGGGAAGCCTCCCGCTTGACGCTCGCGAGAAGCGCACGACGTACGCGGGACTCACCGTACCGACGAACGAGTTTGGCCCATCAAGACAGCTACTCGCCGAGGTCGGATCGCGCTCATGAGCCGGGCATGTAAGAACTCCGGCGCAGGAGCGTCTTATGGGTGTCGGTTTGCCGAACATCGACACGCCGGGGGAGTGGACTGTGGCAGGAATCAACGCCCGAATCGCATCAGCGACTTCGGCCGAGAGCATGAGAAGTGTCAGCCCTCCCAATGGCGAGTTCTTATCTCGCCCCGAACACGACTCGACTCGTATCATCGACGTGTGGATCCAGAAATGGCGAACACCATCATTCCATCCGATACCGAACTTGTTGGCCTTGCGTTGTCCGGTGACACCTCAGGGCTTGAGGGTCTTTACAGTCGGTATTTCGATCGACTGTTCGACTTCGCTGCGAGAACCGTCAAGGACAAACACGTCGCAGGGGACATCGTCCAGGATTCGTTCATCAAGGCGTACGAGCGCCTCGGTAACCTCCGGGATCCGGAAGCCTTCAGGCCATGGATGTACAGCATCGTTCGGCGCGAGGCCGTCACACACTTTCGATCAACTCGGCGCGAGACGTCGACCTCAACCCTCGAACCGGAGGAAACGACAAGGATCAACCCACTCCTCGGAAGGGAATCCGAGGACATGATGGACGATCCGGTCGCCGTCGCTGAACTCCAGGATTCGGCAGCTCTCGTGTGGGAGGCAGCCGAGTCCCTCGATGCCGACACCTATACCGTTCTCGACCTTCACGTACGTCAAGGGTTGACGAGCGCGGAGATAGCGAAAGCACTCGGGATTACGAAGGGAAGCGCGTACACCCGTCTCAACCGTACGAAAGAGCGCGCCGCGGGTGCGATCGCAACCTACCTTCTTGTCCGAAAGGGGTCCGAAGACTGCGAGGCTCTTGCCCGGCTTGTCGAGGCTCAACCGGTGCCCCCGGTTACACCGCAGCTTCGCAAATCGGTCGACCGACATGTGAACGAATGCGAAGAATGTGACGAGCGGCGCAAGGCACTCGTTGCGCCGATGCAGATCTTCGCAGCCCTTGCAGCTGTTCCAGTTCCCGCTGGCATGAAGAGCGCTGTGTGGTCGAGTGTCTCCAACGCGACCGATGTGAGCCCTGGACCCCGACGGTGGCGTAGATGGCTCGTGGCCGGAGTGCTCTTCGTCTTCATGGCGTTTGGTGCCGCCACCGTGGCTGTGATCGCAGCAAACAGCGAGAGTCACACCGAAACGACACCGACCGTCGACGCCAGTCCGTCAACCCTTGGCGTACCGGAGGGACCCGGTCCCGTTCAGGACGACCCGGACGCTTCGCCGCAAGAACCAGAAGTGCCGCCCGACAGCTCGATCCCGGATCGGTCGATTCCCGACGATCCGATTCCCACGAGTGTTCCCACCACTGCTGCGCCTACGACCACCGTCCCGCCGACCACGACGACGGCTGCGCCCGACACGACCCCACCCGTCATGGATCCCGCATCGGTGTCCGAAACGGACATCTACGAACTCGACTTTGGTGTGAACATCTGTCCCGAGGGCACGCCGAGTAGCTCGACGATCGTCGTTTCCGTGGTCGACCAGCACAGCGGCGTAGCGTCGGTCACGGCATCGTGGGTCACATCGTTGGGCTCGACCACGGTCACCATGAATGGCGTCGGAGGCTCCTATCAGACAGTCTTCGGGCCGTTCGACTATCCAACGATCGTGGATCCGGAAAGCGAAGCGATTGAGATCGTTCTCCGGGCCACCGATCTTGTGGGGAATCAATCCACATCCATGACCTCCGTGACCGTCCACAGTCTCTTGGAGTGTTTCTAGGGGTCTGTCGGCGTATGAATGCTCCGATTGGACATCTCCTGTTTCCAGCGATGGTGGTTGTAAAACCAAGGGATCAGGCGCCGTGCCGAAGGTGGGCGGTCCTACGATGGGGTCATGAGAACATGGATTGAGGACACGCTCGGCATTTCTGCCGATATCGCGTATCGACTCACCGCCACGGTTGTGGTTCTCGTTGTGCTCCTGGTCATGCGATGGGTGGTTGCCCGTTGGATCAGTCGCCGGGTAACGGAACCGGAGTTGATGTTCCGTGCACGCAAGACGGTCTCCTATGTCGTGACCGCCATCTTCGTCGTTGCGATGTCGTGGGTGTGGCTGCCCTTCTTCGATGATCTGGGCACCTTTCTCGGATTGCTGTCGGCTGGGTTGGCCATTGCGTTGGCCGACGTATTCCTTGATATCGCAGGGTGGATGTTCATCGTGTTTCGGCGTCCTTTCAAGGTCGGTGATCGAATCGAGATCGACGGGACCGCCGGAGATGTCATCGATCTGCGGGTGTTCCGATTCACCGTGCTCGAGATTCGCAATTGGGTTGATGCAGACCAGTCAACGGGCCGCGTCGTTCACATCCCCAATGGCTACCTCTTCAAGTACCCGACAGCGAATTTCACCGAAGGGTTCTTCCACATCTGGCACGAGGTCCCGGTTGCCGTTACGTTCGAATCTGACTGGAAGCGGGCTGAAGAACTGGTGCTCGACGCGCTCACCGCCGTCGCAATTGATGAGGAGGAGCTGAGGAGGCACCAGCGAATCAGGAGCACGACCCGTGACTACATGATCAAGTTCCAGGAGCTGAAACCGACCGTGTATGTGTCCACGACAGAGAGTGGTGTCGTCTTGACGGGCCGGCTCCTTGTCGAGGCCAGAGCCCGTCGTGGTGTCGAGGATGCCGTGTGGCGTTCACTCCTGACCACAATCGCTGAGGAGCCGTCGGTCGAACTCGCCTACCCAACGGGTCGGACGGTTGTCGTGGATCCGATTCGGATTCAACGCGCCGATGAATAGCCCGATCAGCTGTCGGTCCGATCCCGTTTTACGTGTGCCGCGGTCGCACGAAGGGGCTTCGTGGAGGCAACGAATACCGCAGCCCCGATGTGTGCCGGTGCACGAGCTGCCTCGATAAGGCCACGGCCGAGGGTCGTCGTCGCCTGCCGCGCCGATGGACGGCGTATCCAACCGACGGACGCGAACATGATGAATGATCCGATGGTGATGGCGACCATGAACGCGGACACGGCAACCCAACCCCATGTCGTGTCCAGTCCGGGTAGGTCAGCGAAGTTCATGCCGAAGAAGCCAACCACCAGGGTCAGCGGAAGCATGATTGCGGCGTAGACGGTCAGTACCTTCGTGACGTCGGTCGCCTGTCGAGCCTCGGCCCCGCGATAAGCGTCGAGTGTTTCGGCCAGCTCGGTACGGGCATTCTCGAGACCCTGTGCCGTTCGTTCGGCCACGTCGAACACATCAGAGAATCGCCGTCGACCGCTATCGGACACCAAGGAAGACGGGCTCGTGCGCAGCTCGTCGAGTGCCTCGCGTTGGGGGCTGACGGCCCGTCGGATGCCTGACACATCCGATCGGACGGCCATGAGTTCGCTGAGCAGTTGGGGATCGGCCTCAAGGGCCATCGTGATCAGTTCGTCGATGCCGTCGTTGAACACCTCGATGACGTGGTGGAGTCTGCGGGTCAGTATGTCGGCCAGATGTGCAAGAACGATGTCGATCGAACAGTCACCGAGGTTCGGCGTTTGCACAAACCGATCCCACAGTGCGTCGATCGAAGGTGAGGGTGAGCTGTGGATCGTTACGAGTCGGTTGGAGGTCAGGAAGCAGTCGACCTCGTAGGTCTCAACCGTATCGTCCCTCAAGCCATGCAACACGACGAGAAGGTGCGACCCGAAATCATCAACCTTGGGGAGGTCATCGTCCTCGAAGGCGTCGCGAACGGCGAGGGCGTCGAGCTCGAGCTCTGCGGAGATGGCGTCCAGATCGAGTCCCTCTGCGCCGTCCGTCTCGATGTCGATCCAAAGCCATCCAGAGGAATCCTCGCCACCGGGCATCTCATCGAGACGACTGACGGTTCCCGTACCGTTTGACTTCAGGAATCGTTGTTGCATGGTTTCATCATTGCTTGCGAACGTTCGGTGTCCAACGACTTGACGCACCCGTCAGACCGCTATTCGTTGGTGATCTCGGCGATGTGGACGATTGCATCGCCTCTGTTGACAAGGGGACTGTGCGTGCTTCCGACGATCAGGCCGGACTTCCGTGTTTTCACGGATCCCAGCCGTTGACCGTACGGGTCATGGATCGTCGCAATGGTGTCGCCTTGGGCGACGTGATCGCCAAGATCCGAATGAAGGTGGAGGATTCCCGATCGGGTCGCACGAATCCACGATGAAGACCGAGAGATGAGGACAGGCGGTGCGGGAGGGAATGTTCCTGGGAAAACCCCAAGATGGCTGAGAACACGGAGAGCGCCTTCGGATCCGGCACGAATCGCCCGCGCCGAGAATCTTGATGCCTCTCCACCCTCATAGAGCAGCACCGTTGATCCAACATCGGTTGCAGCCTGACGAAGCGATCCGTCACGTACCCGTGAGTGGATCGCAACCGGCGGTGCGAAAACCTTTGCGAGTGTGGCGGTCATGGGATCGTCAAGATCTGCCCGGATCTGAGGGAGGTTCTCGCGCTGGTCCGATCCCGTGTGGAAGTCCATACCGACGTCGCAACGCGCGATCACTTCGGTCATGAGAAGCTTTGCGATCCGTGAAGCGAGGGATCCACGCAACGATCCGGGAAACGACCGGTTCAGATCCCGTCGGTCGGGAAGGTATCTCGTCCCCGCATTGAAGCCGTGCACATTGACGACCGGGACGGCAACGATCGTCCCCGACATGGTCTCTGGACGCACTCTCTCAAGCACGCGGCGGATGATCTCGACTCCGCACAGCTCATCGCCGTGAATGGCTGCTGTCATCCAGACGGTCGGCCCGGCTTCCCGTCCGTGCAACACGAGTATTGGAAGCGATACCGGTGTGCCCGACATCAGGTTGGCGATGGGGATCTCGAGCTTCTCTGTCGTTCCCGCTCGGACCGTGGTTTTTGCGATCGAGAACGGCTGTTGCCGGACGCTAGTCACTCGGCGAATCCGTCGAGTCTGGTTCGAGCGATAGTGGATCGTCGGGCAGCGGCTTCACCTTTGGACGGGCCCTTCTCCGTCTGCGCTCAGGTACGAGATCACGCATCTCTTCGAGCTTTCCGAAGCACAGGAGCCGATCATTCGGCTCAAGCGTCCGTGACACTCTGGGATTTGGGATCACCGTTGTTCCCCGCGTCAATGTCAACACGGCGATGTCTCGATCCCGAAGACCCGAGTCGACGATCGTCTTCCCCGCGATCTTGGCACCGTCTCGAACCAGGAGTTCGGCTACACCGTATCCGGTGCTTACGGTGAGCCGCTGACGGATGTCGAGCTCGGGGAAGTTCACCTGACTGGCGATGAAGTCGACGACCGCACCCGCGATGTCGAGTTCCGTAGCTGTCTCGATTCCCTCAAGTCCCGGTGAGCTGTTGACCTCCATCACGAGCGGTCCGTCGGCACCCTCAAGCATGTCGACCCCTGCGACCCGCAGGCCCATGATCTGGGCTGACTGGACAGCGACCCGTTCGTATGCCGGATCGAGATCCACGACCTCAGTGGTTCCCCCACGGTGGACGTTGGACCTGAACTCATCACCGACAGCGGTCCTGCGCATGGCTGCGACGACACGATCTCCCACGACGAACGCTCGAATGTCCCTTCCTCGGCTCTCCCCGATGAATCTCTGGATGAGAACATTTTCGCTCTTGCTGTGGAGTGTTTCGATGACGGCCTCAGCGACTTTGTTGTCCGGTGCGAGGATCACCCCTATGCCCTGGGTTCCCTCAAGGAGCTTGATGACAACTGGCGCACCTCCGACCCGTTCGATGGCCGGAAGAACATCTGCCTTGTCCCGCACAAACATCGTCCCCGGAATACCGATGTCGTGGCGGGAGAGGATCTGGATCGCACGCAGCTTGTCCCGGGAGTTGGCGATTCCGGCTGCCGTGTTCGGCGTGTAGACGTCCATTTGTTCGAACTGTCGAACCACGGACATTCCGAAGAACGTGATGGAGGCACCGATACGCGGAAGAATGGCGTCGTAGTCCGAGAGTTGCTTGCCGCGGTATTGCATCTCGGGTTCGTCACCTGAGAGATCGATCGCAAAACGAAGCGTGTTGAGAACACGGACCGTGTGCCCGCGATCGATGGCGGCGGCCTTGAGCCGTTTGGTGCTGTAGGACTTCGGAGCCCGGGACAGGATTGCAAGCTTCATGGTCTGCTGGGATCCTTCGGTCGCGGCTTGTCT
>QQUL01000096.1 GCA_008501565.1 Armatimonadota bacterium | reverse complement strand
ATGATGCGTGTTTTCGGGCCACAAGACCCTGCTCCCGCGATGGGCCATCCGAATGGGTTGTTCACGGCTGAGATACGGACGATCAGGCATACCCGCGAGGCTACCGGGTTCACGCGTACCCAGGGTAGGAACCCACCGCGGCGGTGGGCCACAGCCCAAAGAACGAACTCCGAACCCTCAAACCGGGGTTCCGCGTTTGATCACCCTCCGGACGACCTCGCCGTCTGGCCGATACACGAGATGCTCGTATGACGATGCGTTGAGCATCACCAGATCACCGAGCTTGCCCTCGGCGATCACACCGCGGTCGTCGAGTCCCAGGGCTGCGGCTCCCCCGGCAGTTGCCGACCACAGTGCCTCCTGGGGTGTGAAGCCAGACGTCGTCGCTGCGAGAGCGATGATGAACGGCATGGTCTCGACATAGCTCGTACCCGGATTGCAATCGGTCGCGATCGCAACCGTGACACCTGCATCAAGGAACCGTCGACCGTCCGGTGGTGCCTCCTGCATGGTCAGCGACACACCCGGGAGCAGCACCGCAACGGTCCCGGCCGCGGCAAGCGATGCGAGGTCGGCATCGGTTGCATGATCAAGATGGTCAGCGGCGACCGCACCGACGGATGCGGCTAGCGCCGCTCCACCTGAGCGTGAAAGCTGGTCGACGTGAAGTCTGATCGGTAGCCCGGCAGCCCTTCCTGCCTCGATGATCCGTTCGGTCTCTGCGAGGGAGAAGGCAACGTCATCGCAGAACACATCGATGAAGTCGACCCGGTCAGACACAGCATCCAACATCTCACCTGCCACGAGATCGACGTACGCCGAGCGGTCGTCGCGATACTCCGGGGCGACGACGTGTGCTCCGAGGAAGGTCCGAATGACGTCGATCGGAAGGCTGGCGTCAATGGCATCGAGGGCGTCGATCATCTTGAGTTCGGTTTCCGTGTCGAGCCCGTAGCCCGTCTTGATCTCCACCGTCGTCGTACCGCTCGCAAGCATCCGCGCAACACGCCCCCTGCTTCCAAGCACGAGTTCGGCCAGGTTTGCGGCCCTTGTCGCGGCGACTGTCGAGTAGATGCCGCCTCCTGCGGTCTGGATCTCCTCATAGGTCGCACCTGCCAACCGCATGGCGTGTTCGTGGGCGCGATCGCCGGCGAAAACGACATGGGTGTGTGCGTCCACGAAGCCGGGAACGATCGCAATGCCACCGGCGTCGATCATCGGAAGGGTTCCCAGTTCCGTCGGGATCGCATCGGTCGAACCGACCCATGCGATGACACCGCCACGGATGCCGACGGCAGCATCGGTGATGATGCCGAGAAGGTCATCGTCGCGACCGTCGTTCGTGACGAGCTGGCCGATGTTCGTGATCAGGAGGTCAGACATCAGCGGTTCAAGAATCGAGCATCGGGATGCGGACGCCGCGTTCGCGTGCGACCTCGATCGCGCGTTCGTAGCCGGCATCGGCGTGACGGATCACGCCCATGCCCGGATCGTTCGTGAGAACCCGTTCGATCCGAAGCGCCGCCTCGTCGGTTCCGTCTGCAACGACTTGGGCGCCCGCATGAATCGACTTGCCCATACCGACTCCCCCGCCGTGATGAACCGCTACCCACGCGGCACCCGAGGCGGTGCCGATCAGTGCGTTGAGGATCGGCCAGTCAGCGACAGCGTCGGAGCCATCGAGCATGGCCTCGGTTTCACGGTACGGCGATGCGACAGAACCAGAGTCGAGATGGTCACGGCCGATCACGATCGGTGCAGAGACTTTGCCTGTCCGCACGAGGTCGTTGAAGGCGAGTCCGGCCTTGTGACGTTCGCCATATCCGAGCCAGCAGATGCGTGCTGGGAGCCCCTGGAACTCGACCTGGTCTTCAGCCATATCGAGCCACTTGAGCAGTGGAGCATTGTCAGGGAACAGTTCGCGGAGCGCGTCGTCCGTTGCCTTTATGTCGGCGGGGTCGCCGGACAGGGCGATCCACCGGAACGGTCCGAGGCCTTCACAGAACAGGTCGCGAATGTAGGCGGGGACGAACCCTGGGTATGAGAAGGCGTCGGTGTAGCCGCCCTCAATTGCCTCGCCTCGCAGGTTGTTCCCGTAGTCGAAGACCTCAGCCCCTGCTTCCTGCCAGCCGACCATCGCCCGACAGTGGGCGGCCATTGATGCCCGCGCCTTTTCGACATACTCCTCGGGTTCCTCGGCCCGGAGCGCGTCGGCTTCCGACAGCGTCATCCCGACGGGGATATAGCCGTTGAGGGGGTCGTGGGCCGACGTCTGGTCGGTCACGATGTCGATATCCACGCCGCGGTCGAGTAGTTCCTGAAACACCTCGGCAGCGTTCCCGAGGACGGCGATCGAAACTGCCTCACCGTTGGCCTTGGCCTCGAGAGCCCGCTCGACGGCAGCGTCGAGGTTCGGCGAGAGTTCGTCAACGTACCGGGTGTCGAGCCGTTTCTGGATTCGGCCTGGGTCAATCTCGACGGCAAGACAGACACCTTCGTTCATGGTCACGGCAAGCGGTTGGGCACCCCCCATGCCTCCGAGACCGGCGGTCAGGGTCAGCGTGCCTTTGAGTGTTCCACCGAACCGCATTTGGGCGATCGCAACGAATGTCTGATAGGTGCCCTGGAGGATTCCCTGCGTTCCGATGTAGATCCAGGAGCCTGCGGTCATCTGGCCGTACATCATCAGACCCGCATCCTCGAGATCCCAGAACGTCTGCCAGTTCGCCCAATCTGGCACAAGATTCGAGTTTGCCAGAAGCACCCGCGGCGCCATCTCGTGGGTGCGGAACCGCCCGACAGGCTTGCCTGACTGGATCAGGAGTGTTTCATCGGATTCGAGATCGGTCAGGTTCTGGACAATCGCATCGAACGACTCCCAGTTGCGTGCCGCCTTCCCCCGACCCCCGTAGACAACGAGATCGAGTGGGATCTCGGCAACCTGCGGGTCAAGGTTGTTGAGGAAGCAACGCAGTGCCGCTTCCTGGAGCCACCCCTTGGTGTTGAGGTCGCTACCGGTTGGGGCCCTCACGGTCCGCGGCCCGGATCCGTATGCGAACGCGGCGGTGTCGTCTGTCATGTCATGCTCCGATCTCGATACGGCTGAATGCCCCCGATTCGATGAGTTCTGCGATTGCCGTCATGTCCACTCCGGGTGGGCGGTCCTTGACGAGGGGCTCACAGACTGATCGCACGACGTCCTTTATCGCCGACGTACCCGGGGCAAGGTTGGCTCCGCGCTGCTCTGCACCTTGGGCTGCACACATGAGTTCGACGGCGATCACCCGGCCGGTGTTGGTCAACACCGTATCGAGTTTGGTTGCGGCCCCCCATCCCATCGAAACGTGGTCCTCCTGGAGGCCCGATGTCGGGATGGATTCGACCGAGGCCGGGTGAGCGAGGACCTTGTTCTCAGCCACGATGGCAGCGGCGGTGTACTGCGTGATCATGTATCCGCTCGACACACCCGGATCTGTTGCCAGGAACGGTGTGAGTCCACTTGAACGATCCGGATCGAGGAGTCGATCGGTTCGGCGCTCGGAGATCGATCCGAGCTCAGTGACGGCGATCGCGAGGAAGTC
>QQUL01000348.1 GCA_008501565.1 Armatimonadota bacterium | reverse complement strand
AGGAAGCGTGTCTCCCGCGGCGGTCGTGGTTGTCGTTGATGACTGCGGAATCGTGGAGGTTGTCGTGGGTGCCATCGTTGTCGTTGTCGTTGTCGTCGTCGTTGTCGTCGTCGTCGTGACTGTGCTCAGCACCTCGGCCGAGTTGTTGGCTCCATCCGGGTCCGGGAAATCCGATGTCACCGACGCGATGTTGGTGATGGAACTGTCGGAGTCTGATGCGGTCGCGACAGTGACTGTCAAGGTGGGCGCAGTTGCTCCCACCGGCAGCGGGGCGTCCAGGGTGCAGGTCACCGGGTCTACCAACAGATCACACGTCCACCCGGGTCCGGAGGCACCGGTGAGCGGCGCGTTGGGAACCTCGGTAACCGTCACTCCGGTCGCGGACGCACCACCCGCGTCGCTGTCGTTGCTGACAACGATCTCGTAGACAATGTCTTCTCCAGCGCTCGGGGCGTTTACGGTCTGTTTGATCACGGATAGGTCCGCATAGAGGGACGCAACCAGAACTGAGTCCTCCACGGCACTCGTCGTATCTGAAGTAACCGACACGCTGTTGCCGTACCCCGCCTGATCGAACGATGCGACCGTCCCGCTGTATGTGACTCCGGATCCCGCTCCACCCTCGAGTGAAGGAATCGTCCATGTGATCGTTCCGGCGTTGAGCGTGCCGCTACCGGGATTCACGGTCAACGACGAATCCGGCGTATCGACGATCGTCACATTTGTTGCCGGCTCGTCGCCCGTATTCGATACCGCGATGGTGTACTCGATGGTGTCTCCGATATCGGCTTCGCTGACATCTGCGGTCTTGTCAACGACGAGAGCTGCAGGTGCTAGCGCCAGCTGTGCACCTGCCCAAGAAATGTGCTCGCTGTGCCCGCCAGGATCGCCGCCCGTGGTCGCTGTGTCGTCGCTTCCGACGATCACCAGCATTGCCGCGACATCGGGCGCGTCTCGCACGAAACCGATCCAGCGTGTCGTGTTGTTGCCACAGCCGGGAGAGTCGGAGCTGTTCGGACCGCCGCACACGGATGTGTCGGGGGTGGAGGTGTCGATCGTTGAGAACACGAGTTCAGACCCTGCGCTATCGAAGAGCTTGACGATTGCCGACACCCCTCCTTCGGCCTCGGGTCGGGTCTCAAGATCACCAAACCACGCCCCAAAAGCCCGAACCGGAGAATCGAACTCAAACAGCGTTCCATTCAGACTGGATCCCGATCCGATTCCCTCGGTCCAGTGGGGTCCGCCGACGTCATAGATGTGGGCGGGTTTCGGAGAGCAGTCCTGCAGGGTTGGACCCGTCGAAACAGTGATATTGCCGGTGATTGTCCCGCCTTGGTCCCCGCTCCCTGAAGCTGGAGAATCGACATTGACCGCAGTGACGGTGGCGGTTCGGGTACCGCTCGCGAAAGGAAACGAAATCGAGATTGGATTCGCATGTGACCCAGCCGAGGGGAGAATGGCCTCCTCGACGGCGCCGTATCCTGCCGATCCGGCAGCACCCAGCCATGCATCGTTCAGAGCGTCGGTTGCGGTTCGAAGAACGGCGCCGGAGGGACCGGTGTTGTCCGCTTGGCACCCCGACGCTGGATCATCCGCAACTTCGTCGCTGATGAACAGCAAGTCGGCCGCGGTTGACGGGGCCGCCGAGAACACGACCGGAACCGCAAGGAGGAAGGCTGAAAAGAGCACCAGGAAACGTCGCATCCGTACTCCCATCGTAGGGTTCTGTGGTGTGCTTGGGGCATCAATTGGCTTTCTTCGCCGGTGTCTTCGCCAAGCACAGACGAAGATCATGCGATGGATGTCTCTGATCCATCGTGTACGACGTCGCCGAGACGCGTGTCGGCCGGGTTGACCCGGTCGCACAACACCACGCATCTCGTGCGCAAGATGGTCCGCCTGTCGTACGATGCCAGCATGAAGCTATATATCGCTGGACCGATTTTTACCCCGGGGGAACGAATGTTCTTGGACAGTCTCGCCGACCGACTCACGGCGTCTGGCCATGCGTGCTTCGTGCCGCACCGTCAAGAATTCGAACCAATGAATGCACGAACGGTCTTTGCCGTGGATTCGGAAGGTCTCCATGAGTCAGAGGCAATCGTCGCTTGGCTCGATGGCCCGATGGTTGATGACGGGACCGCATGTGAAATCGGGATCTTCTCCGAATTGGTGCGTACCAAGCCGGATCGCTATCGAGGCATCATCGGTCTGGTGACCGACTGGAGATCTTGGCGGCGACGGGACAAAGGTATGACCGATGGGGGTATCAACTTCTTTGTTGGCGGAGCGATTCTTGAATCCGGCCGACTGGTCTGGAGTGTTGATGAGGTGGAAGAAGCCCTTCGCGAATGGTCATAAGACAATGGGCAACACTCCGATCACATCGTCATCGCGTGTGACGAGATGTGGCCGATGGGCAGCTAGGAACGGTCAGATGCCGAATCGAGCAGTTTGTCGGACCGTCGAGCGGTCTCTGCGTGAGGCGGCAGCGACTCAGGTTCGTGCGGAGTTCTTCGCTCGCGAAGCGGAGGGAGTCTCTCTTGGTTGACCGCTACATCGGTCTTGACCTTGGCGGTACGAACATCGATTACACCGTCATTGAGGTGGATCCTGGCGAAACCCGCCCGACCGTCGTTGCGACCGACAAGGTGCGGACCCGGGCTCACCAAGGGCCAGAGCGCGTGCGGGATCGGCTCATCGAGGTTGGCAAGAAGCTGACAGCCGAATATGGAAGCGTTGTTGGGGTGGGAGTCGGCGTACCCGGTTTGTTCGACGCCCAAACGGGTGCGATTGAGTTCCTCCCGAACCTTCCCGGTCCTTGGGAAGGGTTCTCGCTTGGTGACCCTGTCAGCGAAGGCATCGAGGCTCCGGCCACGTTGATCAACGATGCCAGGGCATTCACTCTCGCGGAAGGAACGATTGGCGCTGGCGCAGATGCCAAGGTGATGCTCGGTGTCACGCTCGGTACGGGCATCGGTGGTGGGATCATGATTGATGGCAGTCTCCACCTCGGTGCCTTCGGAACCGCCGGGGAGTTTGGGCATCAAACCGTCGATCCGAACGGTCCGGTCTGTGGCTGCGGCAATCACGGGTGTCTTGAGGCCGTGGCAAAGGGATCCGAGATCGCAAAGGCAGCGGGTGTCGAAAACGCCGTGGCTGCATATACCGCGGCGGCAGAGAAGGACCCGCGGGCCCTCGATGCAATCGCACATGCGAGCTACTTCATGGCAATAGGGATCGCCAACGTCGTGACGGTGTTCGGAGTTGACACGGTCGTGTTGGGAGGGGGAATTATGTCGGCCGGGGATCTGGTCCTCAATCCGCTGGTGTCGGCGCTCCACGCCCGACTCACCCTCGTGCCTGCCTCCCGCGTGACCATCGTCAAGGCAGCGCTCGGAGTGAAGGCTGGCGCTGTCGGTGCAGCACTCGCCGCCCGATCCCAGGAGTCGGATTCAGCGAAACAGTTGCCTGTCATCGGGCGGTCCATCGGTGAGGAGTGACCGAAGAAACCCGCCGGCTACCCTCAGATGTCGCTATCTTCCGACAAGCCGCATAGGGTGGCGGTCAGCGCACAGTCG
>QQUL01000088.1 GCA_008501565.1 Armatimonadota bacterium | reverse complement strand
GCGGATGCTTCCGTCGAGTACGTCAGCAATGGCAGTTGATCGGTTGAACCATGCTCGTTTGATCGATCCCTTCGCGTTGTTCGCGGCATCACCGACGAAGAGGATGCCGCCGTCACGGTCCAGCAGATACGACAGATGTCCGTCAGTGTGGCCCGGCGTATCGATGGCTGCGAAGTCCTCCGGGAGGTCGTCATCGAATCCCTCGGCAACGATGTGATCCACCGGCAGTGACGCGGCTTGGGGCATGAGCTTCATCGCCGACCTGATGAACGGAACCCGCTGTAAAAAGGGTGGGGGCTCGGTCGGCTTGTCTCCTCGGATGACAGCGGCATCCGTGTGTGATGCGTACACGGCCGCATCGGATGCTGATCTGAGAGCGGCAGCACCGCCGAAATGATCAAAGTGGGCGTGCGTGATGAGGATGGCGCGCACATCCTTGGCTGATCGACCGATGTCGGACAGACCCTCGACGATTGCGCCGTGGCGCTTTGGCAGTCCCGTGTCAATCAGTACAACGCCCTCGTCGCCATCAACGATGTACGCGTTGGAACCCCTCGAGATCAGATAGACACCGTTTGTGACCGTTTCCACACCTCAACCCTATCGAAGCGGTCCGGCGAGTGCCTCTGCATCGATCGTGGTTGGCATTGACTGCTGTGCTCCGTGGACGGTCGTGGCATG
The DNA here is from genome assembly GCA_008501565.1 of Armatimonadota bacterium. Taxonomy (GTDB): domain Bacteria; phylum Actinomycetota; class Acidimicrobiia; order Spongiisociales; family UBA5794; genus UBA5794. Next base: position 13,337 of record QQUL01000088.1, on the reverse strand, counting down.
GGTCCCGCATGCCACCCCCCATTTCAGGGCATCGGCGATCGTGGCTTCGGCGGCGATGGCATCCACGAGACCGGCACAGAAGGCGTCGCCAGCACCGACGGTGTCGACGACGGCAACGGAGGGCGGTTCAGCCGTTGCGATGATCTCTCCATTCGAGATCGCGATGGCACCCCTCGCACCCAGGGTTACGACCGTGGTTCCGGTGAACTCCATCAGACGAACCGCCTCAAGGACCTCAGCGTCAGAATCCGGGGTTGCAGTTCCGGCAAGGGTGGCCAGTTCGGTGCGATTCGGTATGAGATAGTCGACGCAGGCAAGGAGATCCGCTTCAAGCGGCCGTGCAGGCGCTGGATCGAGTACGACCGTTCCCGTTGCATTTGCTACCGCAGCGGCGACCACATCGATGGGGATCTCCAGCTGGACAAGCACGATATCGGCGGAACGGATCAGTTCTTCGTTCGCGTCGATATCGCCTTGACCGACGTCGCCGTTTGCTCCGAGGTCGCCGACGATGGAGTTCTCTCCCACATCGTCAACGAGAACCACGGCGAGCCCGGTCGGAACATTCGACCGTCTGATCGGGGAGGTGTCGATATCTTCCGACGCCAACGCCGTGACCAGCCGATCTCCGTCGGAATCTGAACCAACCGCCCCAACGATGGACACCCGCCGGCCGAGGCGTGCGAGAGCCACGGCCCGGTTTGCTCCTTTGCCGCCATTGTGTGTTGATCGAGAGTGCGCCGTGACGGTCTCTCCCGGGAGTGGGAGTCGGGGGGTGCGGACGACGAGATCACTGTTGATCGACCCAACGACCACGATCCGATCGTCAGGTGACACGGGCTTCTCTGAGTTTGGCAAGCACACGGTCAGGCGTCAGCGGAATCTTGTCGAACCACACACCGGTTGCGTCATGGAGAGCTGCGACGACAGCTGGCGCATAGGGGATGAACGGCATCTCGGCCATACCGCGTGCTCCCCATGGCCCCGCTGGGTCTGCAACTTCAACGAGGATCGTCTCGATGCGATCCGGGGTATCCATGCTGCCAGGCACCAGATACCCCGAGAAGGTCGGATTCTCGGTCCGCCCGTTGCTGACACGCAGGTTTTCTGAAAGCGTGTAGCCGTGTGCCTGCACGATGGCCCCCTCAACCTGTCCGCGAATCAGGGTTGGATTGATCGCCTTTCCAACGTCCACCGCGCAGTAGACCGTCCCGACGCGTATATGCCCGGTCTCGATGTCCACCGCGACCTCGACGACCTCAGCCACATACCCGAGGGTGACGTTGGGATCCCCAACGCCAGTATCCGGATCGATTGCATCGGTTGGTCGCGGGATGTAGCGGAAGTGGCCGAATGCTGGCCTGTCCCCGTCGATCCACGCCTTGATGGCCTCCTCGGTCGCACCCTGGATGGAGTTCCCAGCCATGAACGTAAGCCGCGACGCTGACGCTGAACCGGAGTCACCACTCGTTGCGGTGTCCGAGAACGTCCCGGTCACCTTCTCGAAGGGAAGGTCAACCGCCTCTGCCGCCATCTGGAGAAACGCCGTGTGTGCACCCTGACCGACATCCGCTCCAGCGTGCGCGAGGTGAGCAGATTCGATCTCGTCGTCTCCATACAGCGTGACGGTCGCCTCGCACCGCTCAGGAAAGCCCATTGAAAACCCGACGTTCTTCAGCGCGCACGCCATCCCCCGGCCGGTTCTGATCGCCGAATGATCGGAGCCAAGCGTCTTCATGGCTGCCACGGAGGTATCGATCGGGTGGTGTTGGTCCCACTCCGATGCCTCGGCGAGTTCGTCGATGACGGTCTCGATACTCACCCCGTCGGGCATTGGCCGCTGTGTGATGAAATCGTCCCCATCGTGGAGCAGGTTGACCCGACGGACCTCGATCGGGTCCATGGCGAGTACCTCTGCCACCTTGTTCATCTGTAGTTCCGATACGAACGAGCCCTGTGGACCGCCGAAGCCGCGGAATGCGCCGCCTGGAACCGAATGTGTGTAGACGGCGTGGGAGTCGATGTGGGCGTTGTCGATCTTGTAGGGGCCGGTCAAGGTGAGGTGGAGGTTGGCAAGTACCTTGTTCGAGGTGTAGTTGTACGCCCCGGCATCGAGGAATGCTTCGGCCTCGACCGCGACGATTCTCCCGTCGCTCCTGGCCCCCCAACGCGTCGTGACCTCAGCGCGATGCCGCTTGTGATGTCCGATCACGCTCTCTTCGCGATTCCACACCGTGCGTACCGGACGATCGATACCCCTTCTGTGGAGCTTGAGGGCGGCGGCTGCCAGCACGATCTGGAGGCTCATGTCCTCTCGACCGCCGAACGCCCCTCCGATGGCCGGATAGACCACGCGAACCATCGGCTCCGGCAGCTCAAGGGCGTGTGCGATCTGTTCGCGATCCTCGTGCGTCCATTGACCTGCAATTTGGACGGTGACAACTCCGTCGTCTTCGACGTAGGCCAGGCCGGCTTCAGGCTGGAGATACGCGTGCTCCTGATGCGGGAGGTGATATGTGCCCTCGACGACGACATCGGCTTCGTCCCAGCCGGATTGCATGTCGCCCTTGCGAATCCTCAACGTGTAGTAGGCGTTCGAGTCGGCAGGATTCTCTGGATGGATGAGAATCTCATCGGTTCGCGCAGCTGCCAGGTCTGGTGCAAGCGGGAGATCCTCCCACTCGATCGCGAGAGCCTGTGCGCCAGCGAGCGCCGAAGCCTCGGATTCAGCGATGACAACAGCTACCTGGTCTGCTTCCCATCTCGAAATGCTGGATGGGACTTGGGATGTTCCTGTTCCATCCACACCGACGAGGACCGGCTGATCACGCATGGTCAGTCCGTATTCGTTGAGAGGGATGTCAGCAGCAGTGACCACTTCCACGACACCTTCGATAGCGAGAGCCGGAGCAGTGTCCATTGCGACCATGCGGGCGTGCGGCCGATTCGAGAAGACAACCTTCGCGGCAAGAGCATGCTCGGCTGGTAGGTCACCCGGATAGAGTGCAGCCCCCGTGACCTTGTCGAGCGAGTCAACCCTCCGAGCGTTGGTCCCGATCGTCACGACCCACCGCCATCTGTCTGATGTCCGACGTCCGACGTCCGACGTCCGACGTCGGAAACCTGCACGGCCGCGACGATTGAGTCGTATCCGGTGCAGCGGCAGATGTTGCCGCTGAGGCCGTCACGGATCTCGTGTGTCGAGAGGTTCTCATGCTCACTCAGGAGTGATGAGGCACACATCACGAATCCCGGGGTGCAATAGCCGCATTGCACTGCTCCGAAGTCGACGAGCGCCTCCTGCATCGCACGGTCCAGCCCAGACGTGAGCCCTTCTATCGTGGTGACGGTGCTTCCATGGGCTGCCGGTGCTGCGACAAGGCACGCGAGCACTGCTCTTCCATCCATGTGGACGGTGCATGCGCCACACTCACCCTCGGCGCACCCCTCCTTCGTTCCGGTAAGAGCCGCACCGTCTTCGCCAGTGGCGTTGTCTCTGATCCAATCGAGGAGTGTGGTGTCGCATCGTCCGGGTCCGGTCGTGGTGACGCCATTGATCGCAACAGTCACACCATCCTCGGATCCGACGGAGACCGGAACCTGTGACTGCTTGACACGGCTGTTGTCGAGTGTTGTGACCCTTTCGGGCCACGTAGCCGCCTCGCTCCCATCCCTGAGCGACCGAAGCATGCGTACTACTGCGACCTCAACCATGCTGTTGCGGTATTCGGCGGTGGCCCGACCGTCTGAGATCGGGCTTACCTCAGCGGCGCATGCGGACGCACAACGTGTGATGACCTCGTCCGTGAGGGCGCCACCGACGAGCAAATCGGCAGCATCGGCGAGGACAACCACGGGTGCGACGCTTCCAAGTGCGATTCTTGCGTCCGTCACGTTGCCGTCGGTCCACGAAACAACAACTGCCCCATGAACCACGGAGATGGCCTGAGCGGATCGGAGGCCGACCTTGGCGAAGACGCCGGATTCGTGCTCACCCATTGCTTTGAACGACACACGAGTGACAATCTCGTTGTCGTTCATGACCGTTCTGCGCACACCCTCGTAGAAATTCGAAAGAGCGACCGACCGTTCACCGTCCACGGAGGTGAGGGTGACGGTCGCCTCGAGGGCGAGGAGTGCAGAAATCGTGTCGTTCGCCGGTGAAGCGGTGACGATGTTCCCAACAACCGTTGCCCGGTTGCGAAGCTGTGCCGAGCCGACCTCAAGAGATGCCTGGGCCAGCGGGAGGCCGACCTCGCGGATCAGATCCGACGCAACCACGTCACCATGCGTCACCAGTGGTCCGAGAGTCACTCTTCCGGCGTCGAGAGTGATATCGCCAAGCCCGTCGATCGCCGATAGATCGACAAGAACCTCAACGGAGCGAACCTTGCGCTGCAGTTCGAGGAGGAGGTCAGTCCCGCCGGCCAGAACTCTGGCCCTTGATCGATGCGTATGCACCAGGTCGAGTACGGCGTCGAGTGTTGCGGGTCGCTCGTAGCGCTCGACACTCCACGTTCTGTCCTGTACCTCATGCATCGGTTGTCCCCCTGTCGGTGTTGTAGATCTCGCCACCGGAGCTGACGTACGAATTCAAGACCAGTACCGAGTGTTGCCGCTGGACGTCCCGTGTGACTGTGATTCCCCGAGACTCAAGCGACGCAACCCAGTCGCTTGGTTTGTCTCCTTCGTCGAACCCGACCTTCCGAGCATCGGCATCCCTGGCACCGATGATCACTCTCGATACGCCACTCCACGGAACGGCGCCCAGACACATTGCGCACGGCTCGACACTTGATGCCAGTACCGCGGGTCGTGCGCCGTTGTCGCTCAAGTCGTACCGACCGAGGAGAGATCCCGCGAGCCCGATTGCAACGATCTCGGCGTGGGCTGTCGGATTTGCCTCGGGTACGACGAGATTGACACCCGGTGCAATCAGTCGGTGGGTTGATTCCTCGAAGATTGCGGCGCCGAAGGGGCCGCCGGATTGGTTTGCGACATTTCCCATCGCGAGTGCGTTGGCAAGATCCATCTTGTCGGCATCCGACTCGTAGACCTGATCGAAGTCGATCACGGACCGAACCCAGGAGGGGAGCGTGATCGTGAAGGAGAGTCCGGTCATGCCCCGTTGCCCTTCGTGGCGCTGAGGTAGTTGTAGATCGTGATTCGGCTGACACCCATGGCCTCGCCGACGTCCTCGATCGAGCGGCGGAGGCGAAACGCTCCGCGTTCATCGAGCAACCGCACAGCCTGCTGTTTGTCCGCCCGATCAAGATCCTTCAACGAAGCGCCCAGTTGCTGTTCCACGGTGGCGATCAGCCGATCGAGTGACACGATCTCGTCGAGTCGAACACCAACAGCGGGTTTGCCGTTCCACTCAAGAGTGATATCGCCTTCCTCGATCTCGTCTGCCTTGACCACCGCGGCGCCGATGGCATCGACGAGTGGCTCTATTGCTTTTGCGAGGCTCTGCTGATTGGCAGTCATGGTGCAGTGGTTACTTCAACAAGTACCCGATTTGCGCCATCAGCCATCGCCGACTTCACCATCGACGAGATGGCGTCCGACACAGCCTCGGTTGGTCCTTCGACCACCGATCCGAATGGCCCCATTGCCACCATGAGTCCCTGTGCTTCGATCGCTGAGATTCCGGCAAGCACATGTGCCCCCGGCTGACCGTCCGAGAACGGTTCGATGACAAACTCGACGCGACAGGTGTTCACCACCGTGCGATTCCCTCGTAGACCTCCGGTCTGCGGTCGCGATAGAAGGCCCAATGTCTCCGAGCCGCTTCGATTTCGGACATGTCAAGATCACGAACGACGACCTCGTCCGAGGTGTCCGACGCCGTGCCCCCGACAATCTGACCCCGAGGGTCCACGAAGTATGAGCTCCCGTAGTAGTCGGTGTCCTCCAGGTCTTCGGATCCGACTCGATTGATCGCACCGACGAAATACTGGTTGGCAACAGCGGCTGCTGGCTGCTCCAGCTCCCACAGGTACTTGGAATGCCCCCGCGTCGTGGCGCTCGGGTTGAACACAAGCTTTGCACCCTTGAGGCCGAGTTCTCGCCAGCCCTCCGGGAAATGGCGGTCGTAGCAGATGTAGACCCCGATCCTGCCCACGGCCGTGTCAAAAACGGGATAGCCGAGGTTTCCGGGCCGGAAGTAGAACTTCTCCCAGAACCCTTCGACCTGGGGAATGTGGGTCTTGCGGTAGATGCCAAGCATCTCTCCTCCCGCATCGATGACGGCTGCGGTGTTGTAGAACGTGCCCTCGTCAACCTTCTCGTAGATCGGAACCACCATCACCATGCCCGTCTCGGCCGCGACCTTCTTCATTGCCGTCACGGTCCGGCCGTTGGGAATCTCCTCGGCGAGGTCATAGAACTTCGGATCCTGGACCGTGCAGAAGTAGGGGCCAGTGAAGATCTCCTGGAAGCAGAGCACCTTCGCTCCCTGGTTTGCAGCTTGATGGGCATACTCGGTATTTGCCAGCAGCATCGAGTCATAGTCGCCAGTCCAGGCCGCCTGCACGAGCGCTGCACGAAGGGTTTCTGACATGGCGTTTCTCCTTTGATTCCTTGGTTGACACTAAACGGTATCTTGACAAAATGTCAAAGCCAATTTGACAAAATGTAAAGCAGCTGACAACAATCAGATTTGCACCAAATCCAGGACAGGAGAGGACACCGTGGCTCGGCATCTCACCGTTGGCGCGGCCCAGATGGGCCCCATTGGGAGGGACGAATCGCGAGCGGATTGTGTGGTCCGTTTGACAAGCCTCCTCGAAGATGCAGCATCGCGTGGATGTGAGCTTGTTGTGTTTCCTGAGCTGGCACTGACAACCTTCTTCCCGCGGTGGTTCACCGATGACGCTGACGAGATGGAGTCGTGGTTCGAAGCTGACATGCCCAATACAGCGACCCAGCCGCTGTTTGATCGTGCAAAGGAACTGGGTGTCGGGTTCTCACTCGGGTATGCCGAACTCGTCGTCGGAGCGGACGGAACCCGCCATCGCTACAACACCCAGATCCTCGTCGAGAGGGATGGGACCACGGTCGGCAAGTACCGAAAGGTCCACATCCCCGGGCACGAGAGCAATGAGCCGGGACGACCCTTCCAACATGCCGAACGCCACTACTTCGAACCGGGCCCCGACGGGTTCGAAGTGTGGAATGCCTTTGGTGGGCGGGTCGGCATGGCGATTTGCAACGATCGACGGTGGCCAGAGACATATCGCGTCATGGGCCTCAAAGGCGTCGAGCTGATTCTCATTGGATACAACACACCACTGCATTACGAACCTGATCCGCAGCAGAACGCGCTTGCGGGTTTCCACAACCACCTCGTACTGGCCGCGGGTGCCTACCAGAACGGAACATACGTCGTCGGGGTGGCAAAGGGCGGCATCGAGGAAGGTGTCGATTCGCTCGCCCAAACCGCGATCTTTGCCCCATCCGGACAGATCGTCGCCCAGTGCATCACGACCGGTGACGAGGTGGCAGTTGCCCGTCTCGACCTCGACTTCTGCTCGTTCTACAACAACACGCTCTTCGACTTCGATCGATATCGGATCCCCAAGCACTACCGCCTGATCGCCGAAGAGGGAGGAGGCGCGTGACCATCTCATTGAACGTCAACGGCGAGATCCACGAGGTGGATGAAGTCCATCCCCACCTCCTCTCCGCCCTCCGCGACGGACTTGGAATCACTTCGCCCAAAGACGGATGTTCACCGTCGGGACAGTGCGGCGCATGCACCGTGTTGGTCGATGGCAAGGCGATGGCAAGCTGCGTCATGTCCCTCGAGAAGGTCGCCGACAAACCGATCGTGACCCTTGAAGGCTTCGACGTGGGCGAGCGTGCCCGCTATGCGAACGCCTTCGCCGCGACCGGTGCACTCCAATGTGGCTTCTGCACACCCGGGATTGTCGTACGGGCCAAGGCGTTGATTGATCAGAAGGGAACCGAGCTCGACAGGACGACGATCCAGGGGAGGCTCGGCGCCCATCTGTGCCGCTGCACGGGATACACGAAGATCGTCGAAGCGGTCGAGCTGCTTGCCTCGGGCGAGGCCATTCCCGTTCGAACGCGGTCTGGGAAGATCGGCGGTGACGGCGTCAAGTACGAGGCGAATGAACTCACCCTTGGCGACCGCGGCTTCGTCGATGACATCCACATCGAGGGCATGCTCCACGCGGCGCTGCGGTTCACCGACCATGCACGAGCCGACGTTGTTTCGATCGATCCGACCCGAGCACTTGCCCACCCGGGTGTCGTATCGGTGCTCACCAGCGACGACATCCCCGGGGATCTGCGCGTCGGGATCATCCACAAGGACTGGCCGGTCATGATTCCCGTCGGCGGTCGCACCTCCTATCGAGGTGATGTCGTCGCCATCGTGGTTGCCGATGACATGCTCACGGCACGGGAAGCGGCCGAACTGGTCGATATCGAGTACGAAGTCCTTACACCCTTCACGGACGTCGATGCTGCATTGGCATCCGATGAAGACGCCGTGTGGACGCTTGAAGGAAACGTCCTGTCCGAGAGCGTGTACTCCCGCGGTGACACTGACGCTGCACTCACATCGGCGGCCCATGTGGTGCATGAGGTGTTCGAGACCCAGCGGGTCGAGCATGCATTTCTCGAACCCGAATCGACGATCGCGGTACCGAAGGAGGACGGGTCGCTCCACGTGTATTCGGGTGGCCAAGGAGTATGGGACGACCGGGATCAGATCGCTGCCGTTCTCGGACTCGATCCCACGAAGGTGATCGTTGAATTGGTCAGCAACGGTGGAGCGTTTGGGGGGAAGGAGGACATGTCGAATCAGGGTCACGCCGCGCTGGCAGCCCACGTCCTCGGGAAGCCCGTCAAATGCACCCTCACGCGGCCAGAGTCGTTCCTCATGCACGCAAAACGTCACCCGATCCGCACCGAGATGTGGATGGGATGCGATGAGAACGGCCGAGTCACCGCGGTGAAGGCGCGCATGATCGGTGATTCGGGTCCCTACGCCTCCGTGGGCATGAAGGTGCTCGAGCGAGCGGCTGGCCACGCGTGCGGACCGTACGCCGTTGAGAACGTCGATGTGAAAGCAGTCGCTGTTCGCACCAACAACCCGGTGTGCGGCGCCTTCCGGGGCTTCGGAGCCAATCAGGCACAGTTCGCAACCGAGGGCTGCATCGACAGGCTTGCCGAAAAGGTGGGTATCTCGTCATGGGAGATCAGGGCTCTGAATGTTGTGAGGCCCGGGAGTGTGTGGGGTCCCGGCCAGATCATGGACGAGGGGACAGCGGGAATCCTCGAATGCCTCAACGCCGTCAAGCCTCACTACGACGCTGCGATCGAGGCAGGCAAAGCAGTCGGCATCGGTGCGGCGATCAAGAATTCCGGACTTGGCAACGGGTTCGTTGAGGTGGCGAAAGGCGTTGTCAGATTCGAGGAGGACGGAACGGTCGAGGTTCGGCACGCATGGACAGAAATGGGTCAGGGTGTGCACACGGTTGCTCTACAGGTGGCCGCCGATGTGCTCGGCATCGATCCGAACCGGATCACCGTTGTTGTGGACACGACACGGGATCTCTCTGCCGGTCAAACCACTGGATCTCGAGGCACGCTCATGGCAGCCGGCTCCACAGAGGACGCATGCAGGGCTGCACTCGCTGACGGCTGTAAACCGGGTGTGGACTATCTCGGGTCATACACCGTGGATTGGACGAACAGCATCAACGACGGTCTCGACAACCCGACTATCCACTCGGCGTTCGGATACGCAAGCCAGGTCATCATCGCTGACCCCGACACGGGAAGAATCGAGAAGGTGATCGCGGCACACGACGTGGGAAAGGCGATCAACCCGATTCTCGCGGCCGGGCAGGTGGAAGGTGCGGTCCACATGGGACTCGGATACGCGCTTTCCGAGGAGTTCCCAGCCGACGACGAAGGGATGCCGATGTTTTCGACGTTGCGGCAACTGAACATCATCCGTCCCAAGGACATGCCAGATGTCGAAGTGATCCTCGTTGAGGTGCCCCAACCTCGTTCACCGTTCGGGATCAAGGGTGTTGGAGAGATAGGGCTTGTTCCCACAGCCGGGGCGGTGGCAGCCGCCTACAAGGCGGTCGACGGGAAATGGAGAACCAGACTTCCGATGGATGTTCACCAACCCCTTGAGATCGGCGCGTAGTCGTGTCGGCGGTGACACCGGGGTTGGTTTGTGCCCATCATCACCTCTACTCGGCACTTGCCCGCGGAATGCCCGCACCGCCCAAGACCCCGAAGACCTTCCTCGAAATCCTTGAACAGGTGTGGTGGAGGCTCGACTTGGCGCTCGACGAGGAAATGACCCGCTGGTCAGCGATGCTCGGTGCTCTCGAAGCTCTCGAACGCGGAACCACGGCGATCATCGACCACCATTCGGCACCCAACGCGATCGAGGGGTCGCTCTCGGTGATTGCCGATGCATGCGCCGAAATTGGTGTCCGTGTCGCATGTGCCTATGAGGTCACGGATCGAAACGGTGCCGACGGTGCCAAGCGTGGCATCGAAGAGAACCGCAGGTTCCTGTCCGACGGTGGAAGGGGATGGGTTGGGGCGCACGCCTGTTTCACGCTTTCAGATGACACCCTCGATGCCGTCTGTGGACTCGCCAACGACATGGATGCCGGAGTCCACATCCATGTCCACGAAGGACCCGAGGATGCGGGGGCAGGAGACCGGCTGGCTGATGTGGCCGACGACTCGTGGTTGATCGCCCACGCCATTGGCCTTGATCGCCCGCTGTCGGGAACCGTCCTCCACAACCCCGAATCGAACATGAACAACTCGGTTGGCTACGCCAACCCGAGTCGGTTCCCAAACCCGGTCGCTCTTGGAACCGATGGCATCGGGGGAGACATGCTCGGATCGTTCCGCGCCGCATACCTCAAGCACCGCGAATCGGATGTGACCGCCACTCCCGATACGGCGTGGGGTTGGCTCGAGACGGGCTGGGACCTCTTCCCGGAGGCTCGCTCGGATCGTGTGACCTGGTCCTATGACCCGGTGGAACCGTGGCATCTGGCGTTCACACCCGGCGTGCGACCACTCGAGATCGTCGTTGATGGCGAGACCGTTCTCAAGGACGGCGTTACCACCCGAGTCGACGGTGCCGAGATCCGGGCCAAGGCCGCCGAGCAGGCGCGGCGTCTCCACGCGAGGCTGTAGATATGGAACAGCCACCACTCACCCCCATGTCCCTTGGAGCCCTGCTCGGCAGGATCGCTCACGAGTGGGAGACCAGGGGCCGCATCTTCGATCTGATGTCGGCCCGTATCTGGAAGCCGGATCCCGATGTCGACCTTTCCTTCGATTTCCTCGGCCGCCCTGCCGCGACGCCGATCGGTCCCGCGGCAGGACCACACACGCAGATGGCCCAGAACATCGTGCTTGCGTGGCTCGGTGGGTCGAGGATCTTCGAACTCAAGACCGTGCAGGTGATCGACGACCTCGACATCGCCCGCCCCTGTATCGACATGGAGACCATCGGGTACAACATCGAATGGAGCCAAGAGCTCGCCGTGCCCGTGACGATCGACGAATACGTGAAGGCTTGGATGATCATCGAGATTCTGAAGCGGTGGGAACCACTGCGGGAGTACCTCGGCGACGACACGGGCCCCATGGTCTTCGACATGTCCGTGGGGTATGACCTCGAAGGGATCTCCTCTGACAAGGTTCGGAACTTCATCGAGACGATGAAGGACGCCTCCGAGAGGATCGAAGCGCTTCGGTCCGAGATCCCTGATCCCTTTCTCGAGTTCCGAGATCTCGAATTCCCACCGGCGATCTCCGACACCTTGACACTGTCCACGTTCCACGGTTGTCCCCCTGATGAGATCGATGCGATAGTCCGATACCTGATGACAGAGCACGATCTCGATGTGATCGTGAAACTGAACCCGACGCTGCTCGGCTTCGAAGATGTCGAGTCGATGCTCCACGACACGCTTGGTTACGACGACGTGACCGTGACACGGGAAGCGTTCGACGCGGATCTCCAGTTCGACAGGGCTGTGACGTTGATCGGAGAGCTCGGCACCTTCGCAGATTCCCTTGGTCGCAAGTTCGGAATCAAGCTCTCGAACACGCTTGTCGTGTCGAACGAGAAGGGCTGGTTGCCGGACGACCCGATGTACCTGTCCGGTCCGCCCCTCCATGTGATCTCATCGACCATCCTTGATCGTCTCGTCACGGAGCTTCCCGGTGTCTTCGATCTTCCGGGGCAGGGTGGCGATCGGATTGTGAGCTTTTCAGCGGGGGTTCGCAAGGAGAACGTCTCGGACACCATCGCCATGGGTGTCGGGCCCGCGACGATATGCACCGATCTCCTCAAGCCCGGGGGCTACGGGCGGCTCAAGCCCACGCTCAAGGCGTTGGCAGCCGACATCGCGGCATCCGGCCAAAGCTCACTCACCGCTTGGAAGCAAACCAAGCTCGCCGAAGCCCGTGCCAATGGTCACCGTGACTGGGTTGCCAGCCACATTGCCTCGATCGTCGGCGACGATATAGGGCTGTACAACAAGGAGGGCAACTCCAAGAAGCTCCGTGAGGTGGACAACGAGCTCCAAATGTGGGGTTGTGTGGCGTGCAACCTGTGTGTGACGGTGTGCCCGAACGACGCCTTCGTGAAGCTTCCGAGTCCCAATCGTCTCGCTTCCGAGATCGGAGGTCGCTGGCAGTACCTCGTGTTTGCCGAGCTGTGCAACGAGTGTGGAAACTGCATGACGTTCTGCCCCGAGGTTGGAGATCCCGCCCAGATCAAACCGAAGTTGTGGCTCGACGAGGCCCGGTTTGAGGGTGCCGAAGGTCAAGGGTTCCTGCTGGTGGCATCGGGCCGTGGAATCGTGCCCATCGCATCCGAGGGCTGGGAACACGAAATCCCCACGCTCGCCGCTGTCATAGCGGGTGACCAAGGAGTACCGATTCGTGCCACCGACATCTGATCAACCAACTTCAGATCCAAGAGTCCTCCTCAACAAGGTCACGCCACACCCGCCAGCCAGGCCCTCGACCCGCGACCCGCTCACCTTGCATCAGCGGCTTCCCGGGTACGACCGAACACCACTTCGGGTGGTTCCGTCGTTGGCCGAACGCCTCGGAATCGGTGCTCTCTATGTGAAGGATGAATCGACACGGCTCGGTCTCCCAGCCTTCAAGATGCTCGGTGCATCGTGGGCGTCGTATCGGTCAGTCATTCGGCACACGGGTATCGATCCGGACGGATGGGACACAATTGAGGATCTTGCCGCCATGATCCAGCCACATCTGCCCTTGACACTTGCGACAGCGAC
>QQUL01000333.1 GCA_008501565.1 Armatimonadota bacterium | reverse complement strand
GGCTGCGTGGCACCTTCCACCGGAACCACAACACCTGTTCCATCAGTGGCAAATGTCAGGTAGTCAGCCGTGATACCGGCATAGGCCGGAGCCACCGTCGAGATTTCCTTTGTCACGGCACTCACTTCGAACGCATTGAGGTCCGCCCCCATGGCCGATGCAATGTCGTTGAGGGCGAAGGCGACGGACCGTGTCTGGCCTGGCGACGGCAGTGCCCCGAGGACGGCCTGCACGCGGCCTTCAAGGTTCGTCACCGAACCGGTCACCTCACCCCACACAGCTGCTGGAAGGATGAGGTCGGCGTGTCGCGATGAGTCCGTCACGAACGAATCGAACGCCAAGACGAAGTCGGCGGCTTCAAGGGCTTCGGATGCGAGTTGTGGATTGGGGCAATCACGCACCGGATCCGTTCCGGTCAGGACGAGGGCCTTGATGTCTCCAGCTTTCACTGCTTCGAGAATGCCCATCGTGTCGAGCCCGGACCCGTCCGGGAGTAGTCCCCATGCTTCCTCAATCCCGACGATCGCCACTTCGTCGGATGTCGAGACTCGTCCGGGAAGCAGAGTGGGTGCCAAACCCATGTCGAGTGCACCAAACGTATTTCCCCTGGTGAGGAGTGGGATGAGGCCGGGGCCGTTGAGCGTGCGTCCAAAGGCGGCAACAGACTCGGCGAGGCGTGGATCCTCGGTGATCGACGTCCGACCAAACAGCGTGACGACGGACCCGGAGCCAAGCAGCTCGCCAGCGGGACCAAGGTCCCCGTCGCCAGCGGCGAGTTTCCGAAGCATGTCCTGACCGGACCCGGCGCGGTAGCGAACGACGTGGGTGGCGATCGAATCGAGCCCGGTTCCTGACGGGTTCACAACCACGAGGTTCGCCCCGTTGCGGACAGCTTTTCGGACACGAAGGTAGAGGACGGGAAGCGATTCCTTCAGATCCGGTCCCCAGACGAAAATCGTGTCGACCGTGTCGAGATCATCGATGGTCGCCCGTGGAGTGACGGCGGCTGCGAGATGTGGATCGATACCGTCACCCGCCTGGGCATCGACATGTGGAGTACCAACGACGGACCGCATGAACTTCGAAAGGGTGTAGGCCTCTTCGTTGGTGTTGTTCGCCCCACCGATCGAGGCAACCTCGGGTCCGAGGAAACTGCCAAGTCGAGTCGCTGCGATGTCGATTGCTTCGTTCCATCCGATCGTGGAGAACTCGTCTCCGCTGCGAAGAAGCGGGGTCGTCACTCGCTCGTCGGCATCCATCGCCCCGAAGGAGAAGCGGTCTTTGTCCGAGAGCCATCCGTCGTTGACATGGTCATTGTCAGCCCCATACACGCGCACGACCCTGCCCCGACTCGTGTGGATCTCCACCTTCGAATGGACGGTGTCGCGTAGCGATACCGATGGTGTTACTTCGAGATCCCACGGTCTTGCACGAAAGCGATAGTCCACCGATGTCAAGGCACCGACGGGACAGACCTGGACGGTGTTCCCCGAGAAGTACGACTTGAAGGGTTCGTTCGGGAAGGTGAGGATCTGAACGTTGTTCCCTCGCTCGTTGAACGTGATGAGGGGATCGCCTGCAATGTCGTCAGCAGCCCTCACGCAGCGATCGCACAGAATGCAGCGCTCACGGTCGAGGAGTACCACATCTGAGATCGGGATCGGCTTGAGGAAGGTGCGCTTCGCCTCGATGAACCGACTCTCACCGGGACCGTGGGACATCGTCTGATCCTGGAGTGGGCACTCGCCCCCCTTGTCACAGACGGGACAGTCGAGTGGGTGGTTGATGAGCAGGAACTCGAGCACGCCCTCCTGGGCCTTCTTGACCACGTCGGACTCGGTGTCGACGACCATTCCGTCGTTCACGATCACGGTGCATGAGGGAACGAGCTGCTTGCCCCGTGGCCCTTCGACCTCAACGAGGCACATGCGACACTTGCCGACAGGATCGAGTTTGTCGTGGTGACAGAACCGTGGAATGTACTCACCAATGTTCTCGGCGGCGGTGATGAGCAGCTGACCTTCGCTCACCGCGTGGTCCACCCCGTTGATGGTGATGGTCACGGTGCTCGCCTCGGTGTTTGCTGTGGTGCCTGGATCAGCCATCAGCCATCTCCGGTTGGTTGATCCTCGCTTTGACCTCGTCGAGGAAGTACTTCGTGATCGACGTGATCGGTGCGGTTGCCGAGGGGCCGAGCGGACAAATCGTGGTCATCGCAGGTGGCCACCTGAGCCCGGGAGAGATGTTGTCTGAGATGTCGAGCAGCAGCTCGATGTCCTCGAGGCGCCCTGTGCCGTCCATGATCCGTTCGAGAACATCCTGGAGCCACTTGGTTCCCTCACGACATGGCGTGCATTGTCCACATGACTCGTGGGCGAAGAAGCGAACGATGCTGTGCGCCGCAGCGACAACATCTGTCGTCTCGTCCATCACGACAACGGCGCCCGAACCAAGCATGGTCCCGTATTCGGCGACACCATCGATCGTGATGGCTGTATCGAGGTGCTCGGGCATGAGCCACGGCGCTGATGCACCGCCGGGAATCCACGTTTTGAGTTCATTTCCGTCCCTGATGCCCCCACCGATTCCGTAGATCAGGTCGCGCCATGACATGCCCATCACGATCTCGTAGTTTCCCGGCTTGTTCACGTGGCCCGACAGCGAGAACATGCGAGTCCCTGCGGATCGCTCCGGTCCGATTGATGCGTAGGCGTGGCCGCCGTTGGCCACGATCCATGGGACGTTGCTCAACGATTCGACGTTGTTGACGATCGTAGGTCGCGCATACAGACCCTCGACGGCTGGAAACGGCGGTTTGAGTCGTGGTTCACCGCGGCGACCCTCGAGGCTGTTGAGGAGCGCGGTTTCTTCACCGCAGATGTATGCGCCGCCACCGAGGTGGACCGAAACGTCGAGAGAGAATTCGGATCCCGCGATGTTGTCCCCGAGATAGCCCGCCTCATACGCCTCATCAACGGCACGCTGAAGCCTTCTTGCTGGTTTGGAGTACTCACCACGGACATAGACGAACGCTCGTTTGACACCGAGGGCGAAGCTGGCGATCGCTATCCCCTCGACGAGCTGATGTGGGTCCCGTTCAAGGAGCTGCCGGTCCTTGAAGGTCCCGGGTTCAGATTCGTCCGCGTTCACGACGAGGTATTTGGGATCGCTGGCGGCAAGAAAGCCCCACTTCATACCCATGGGGAATCCCGCACCGCCGCGACCACGAATGTTCGAGGCTTTGACCTGCTCGACGACGTCCTCCGGTGTCGATGAGGTCAGGGCTTGTTTCAGCGTCGCGTATCCGCCGGTGTCGAGATACCGCTCAATGGTGTTGCTGTCAGAGGGGTGTGCCTCCATCCGAGTGGTGAGGATCTGCGATGTCATGAACCGCCACCAACCGATCCGTAGGGACCGAACGCCGGAACAGGGGCGATTGCCCCGGTCGATTCGGCTGGTCCCCAGTCAAAGGACCGCTGACCCCCAAAGAGTTGCTGCATCTCGTCGGCAAGGACGACCGTCGGCGTCGTCTGTGTGAGCCATTCGACGAGAGCCCGTGCCTTGTCGGGAGTCACGCCCTCGATCAGTTCGTA
>QQUL01000220.1 GCA_008501565.1 Armatimonadota bacterium | reverse complement strand
AGGTTCGTTGGTGTTCAACGGGGCTTTCCTGACTCTTGTCCCCTCTTGGTACACCGGATGCACCTATGTCCTGCTTCCGGCATATCAGCCAGACCTGGTACTTGAAACGATGGCCGCCGAGGGGGTCACCCACACCATCATGGTCCCCTCCCAGCTCATTGAGCTGATGCAGCGCGACGATTTCGCGCTGGAGCATCTTCCGGCCGTGGAGATGATCGGCTCGGTTGGCGCACCGTTGCACCTCGAACACAAGATCGCTCTTGAACGGCGGTTCCCGGATCGGATCGTCGAGATCTACGGCCTCACCGAAGGCTTCGGAACCGTCCTTGATGCTCACGACTTCCATCACAAGACGGAGTCGGTGGGTATTCCGCCGCCGCTGTTTGAGATGCGGATTATCGGTGACGATGGGGCGGATCTTGGGCCAGGAGAGGTGGGCGAGATCGTGGGGCGTAGCCCACTGCTGATGCCCGGTTACCACAACCGTCCTCGACAGACCGCCGAGGTCATTCGTGACGGCTGGCTCCACAGTGGTGATCTGGGATACGTCGATGACGATGGCTACCTGTATCTTGTCGACCGCAAGAAGGACGTGATCATCTCGGGAGGCGTCAATGTGTACCCGCGGGACATCGAAGAGATCATGGTGCAACACCCCTCGGTGAAGGACGTGGTCGTGTTCGGTGCACCCGATGACCGCTGGGGAGAAGCTCCTGTGGCTGCGGTCACGCTCACGGCAGGTCTCAATGCCGAGACGCTGCGTGATTGGGTAAATGATCGTCTCGAAGCCAGATTCCAAAAGCTCCGGGAGGTCATCATCAGAGACAGCTTCCCATTGAGCACCGCCGGGAAGATCATTCGACGGGAGGTCAAGGCCCAGTACGGGGATGAGGGGCCTTGAGGGCGACCTACTCGGGAACGGTCTTGGATCCGACGATTCTCAAAGCGAAAACCGTATAGGCGTCTGAGAGCTCCTCTTCCGTCCATCCCAAGCCGGGTCGGAACCAGCTGGCCACCCGGATCCCCATGCCTCCAATCGCGGCCGCGGCGAGCAGAGGGTCCGGTGTGTCAAACACACCCCGGTCCACCCCGCGTTGAATCACATCGATCATCATGTTCGTGCTCTCCTGCCTCAAGGCTGCAGCGGACCCGACGAGATCATCGGGAAGCAGGTGCATTTCGCTATTGGCCACGATCGCCAGCATCGACATCTCGGCATGGGAGAGCACGTGGGCTCGAACCAGCGCGGCCAGCTGTTGCTCCGGTTCGGATCCTGCCTCAAGAATGGCTGCGCGAAGACGACGATGGTGCTCTGTGTGCCCAATCAGAACCAGCTCGGCAAGGATGTCCGCCTTCGACTGGTAGTGGGCATACAGCGTGGCGGACTGGACGCCGGACGCTTCGGCGATGTCCCGAATCGACGTACTGCCGTATCCGCTCGACGCAAACAGCCGCATCGCTTGCTCGAGGATGCGGCGCGCTGTTCCCGAGGTGGAGACGGTGTCGGGAATAGCGACGTCGGTTGACGCGATGCGAGAGACTCGAAGCGAAGTGGTCATTTCCCTACCTATCGTCTGGTTGGCGGTCTGATGATATCGTGATCCAAACGTTCTCCCGGCATCTGAGCTATCTCCCTGTCAATCGATAGGCAGAAGGCACGGTTGCCGATTGCTCGTCGTGCGTCGTGGTGGAGGCCGAGACTGTGCCAAGGCCCGCATGTATTGCTGCGAAGCCGATCGGCGTGACAGGTTCGAATCGACCGTTCGCTGTTGGCCGCAATAGAGTCACGGGTGAGGATGAACGGAGGGATCGAGCGTGGATGGTGCGTGGCCCGAGCTGATACTGATCGCGGTGTTGGTCTCCATCAACGCGGTGTTGTCCGGGACGGAGGTCGCGCTGATCTCTCTGCGGGAACCGCAGCTTGCGCGTCTTGAGGATCAAGGCCGCTCGGGACAGATCGTTGCCAGGCTCGCACGGGACCCGAACCGCTACCTCGCGACCGTCCAGATCGGGATCACGCTCGCGGGTTTCATGGCCTCCGCGGTCGCCGCTACAAGCCTCGCCGAACCGCTGATTCCGGCCTTTTCGTGGGCGGGAAACGCTGCCGAGACCGTTGCGATCGTGGTGGTGACGATTCTCCTCGCCTTCCTCACCCTGGTGCTGGGTGAACTCTCCCCCAAACGCCTCGCCCTCCAACGTGCGGAGGGTTGGGCAATGGTGATGGCGAGACCTCTCGACTGGTTCTCGACCGCGATGACGCCGTTTGTCTGGTTGCTCAGCGTGTCGACGGATGCGGTCGTTCGACTCTTTGGTGGCACACCGGGGGCGACACGTCAGGAGGTCGACCTTGGGGAACTTCGTGACACCATCCTGGCAACGGGCGGTCTGTCCCAGGACCACTCCGAGGTCTTTCTCGGGGCATTCGACATCGTTGAGAGAACGGTTGTTGAGATCATGACGCCGAGGACCGACGTGGCCACCGTTGAGGTCTCCTCCACCGTCGGGCAAGGGATCGACGCCATGATCGACTCCGGGTTCTCACGGCTACCGGTGACCCCCGATGACCACGGCCTCGACGCAGCGATCGGCATCGTCAACATCGCAGACCTCGTCAGGGTCGAACGACACGAACCGCTCCTCCCCCATATCCGGGAGGTTCCGATCTTCCCAGAGACTGTGGACGTCCTCACCGCTCTCCGAACGCTCCAACAGGTGCGACTCCAGATGGGGTTCGTCGTCGATGAGTTCGGTGGCGTGGAAGGCATCGTCACGACCGAAGACATCGTCGAAGAGATTGTGGGCGAGATCTACGACGAAGAGGACACGGATGTCGCAAGTGTCCGGATGGATGGGGATGGCAGCTTCCTCGTACCCGGCCGTTTCCCTGTCCACGACCTGGTGGATGTCGGCATCCACGTCCCCGGTGGAAACTTCACCACGGTCGCGGGCCTCGTCCTTGCCGAACTCGGACATCTACCGGAGGTCGGCGAATCCGTCACCGTCGAGCAGTGGCACATCGAAGTCGTCGAGCTCGACGCCACGGCCATCTCCGAGGTGCGGTTCACCGCTGCTGACGGCGCCTGACCACCGGGAAGAGCCTTCACACCGTGTGATTGCTCCACTGCTTCCTGTGGTTTCGCTATTGGGCCAAGGGCTAATCTTCCAAAAGCGCTACCAAGAGTCCTTCGCCGACATCCAATCAAAGGCTGTGAATCGATGACCGACACTCGGGCCATCACCGAAATGATGCACTCAACGATGCCGCTCAGTGCGCACCTGAACATTGAGGCGACCGAGTTCACGCCCGCGAAGGTCGTGCTGCAGCTCCAGTGGGCCGATCATTTGTGCACCAGCAACGGGCTCCTCCACGGCGGAACCGTCATGGCGCTCGCCGACTCGGCTGGAGGAGCCAGCGCATTCCTCAACCTGCCAGAGGGTGCCAGCGGTACCGCAACGATCGAATCGAAGACGAACTTCCTCGGAGCTGTGACTGCTGGAACCGTGATAGCGACGGCCAAACCCCTTCACAAGGGGTCCACGACCATCGTGGTGGAAACGGAAGTCACGAACAACGATCGCCTCGTCGCCAAGGTCACCCAGACCCAGGCCGTGCTCC
>QQUL01000226.1 GCA_008501565.1 Armatimonadota bacterium | reverse complement strand
AGCTGCCACCTGAAGCTGTCTGCCGCAGAGGTGGCTCGTGTCGTCAAGGACGATCCGCCCCGCTGTATTCACTGTCGATCAATTCTCGTTACCTGACATATGCTGTTTTGGCACATTGGTGCCTCGGTGGCGTTTGTCCGATACGCGTTCCGTGACCCGTTCATGGACCTGCGGTTCATCGCTTTGGGTGCCGTGCTGTCAGACCTTGTGGATCTCCCGCTCGCGATTCCGCTGTGGTCAGAATTCGAGAGCGTCCGTTTGGTCGGGCATACCACGGTGTTCGCCGTGCTGGTGATGGTCGTGGTTCTTGTGGCTACGCGGCGCGGGTTGTGGCGGAAGCGGCTCATCCTCCTGGCCACGGGAGTGTTGCTGCATCTCGCTCTCGATGCCATGTGGCAGAATCCCGAAACATTGTGGTGGCCGTTCCTGGGCTTGGAATTCGCATCCTCGGGATTTGGGACCTATGGCGACTACGTTCGAGACCTATTCACCAACCCGTGGGTGTGGGCTGGCGAGGTAGCGGGCCTTGCCTATCTCGTGGCCCTTTGGCGGAAAGCGGGGCTCTCCCGCCCGGAGGCAAGAGAATCCTTCATCCGTACCGGCGTTGTGTCAGCCCCGATTGACCGCACGTGAAGCTACGAAGAGCGATCGGGCACGAAGAGCCATCCTGACGGCAATGAAGACCAGCACGATTGCGAAGAACCGCCTCAAGAGCGCATCATCAAGCCGAAGAGCGAGGCGTGCACCGCCAACGGCGCCAAGGACTCCGGCAAAACCGACCCAGGCAGTCAGCCTCCAAACGACCCGACCGGCGCGAGCATGTGTGACCGCAGCCACGAGAACCGTCGGAACGATGACTGCAAGAGAGGTCCCCTGAGCTTCGTGCTGGGTGAACAAGAACACCGAAACAAGCACAGGCACAAAAACGACACCGCCGCCGATGCCGAGCGTCGCAGCGAGAGATCCGGCGACGAGCCCCAACAGAACGAATCCGACAACCTCCACTAGAACCACATCCTCACCGCAGCGACCGTCATTACGACGGAGAACGCCGTTGCAAGCGACCACTCAGGAATCCGTTCGAGATACCGGGCACCGAGCAGCGCTCCGGCTGCGGATCCGATGAAGATGATCGAGGCAGCCCTCCAGTCAACGGCGCCGCCAACACCAAACGTCACGAGCGCCGCCGACGCGGTGATGACGATCGTCGCGACTGACGTCGCTGATGCGCGGAATTGGTCGATTTTCAGCCATAGAACGAAGGCGGGAACGATGATGACGCCCCCTCCGATGCCGAGCAGGCCGGAGAGGAAGCCTGCGATCACACCAATGATCACCGCCTTGAACCAGGGGATTTCCATGGCGGTACCGTAGTGCAGAGCCGTTACCGAACCCCGTCGGTATCCTCGAATCATGCGCAGTCCAACCCTCATCGGATTCGTCGCGATCACACTGATCGTGGCCGCGTGCGGATCGACGTCCCAAGACGAAACCCCACCCTCAACGCCCGAGGGTGCCGTCGTCACTTGGTTCGAAGCGGTGGACGCTGGAGATGTCGCGGCCGCAACGGAGTCCATTCACCCTGAATCGCTCGCGCTGATTCTCGGGATCGAGAACGGCCTTTCCCACGCACAGCTTGCCGAATACCTGTCCCATGGTGTTCCGACTGCGATGCAGGAGACGTATTGGGCATCCTTCAGTGAGGGGTTCACCGAGTTTGCGGACAAGCCCCTCTCGACGTTGAGGGTCGGTGAGGCCGAGACTTTCGTGTCCGAAGGCGAGGAGTTTGCCAGCGTTCCAATCTCGGGCGGTGACGGTGCTGATTCAGTTGTCATCGTGCGCATGAGACCGGACGGAACGTGGGAGGTTGACATGGTCGCTTCTCTCGGGGACGGGTTCTCGACCCTCCTTCTGGATCTCTACGATGAGCTTGATGCTTCCGAGGCGAGTGCTCGGATAAGGCTTGCCTATGTCGAAGTCGTGGCGCCATCCATGTGGGCAGCCATGGTCGATGGATCATTCGGCGACAACTTTGCCGTGACGGCACTCACGATCCTCGACCACATCGACCAGCAGACTGCCTAGATCCGGGGTGCGTTCTTTGGGCTGCAACCCACCGTCACGGTTGGTTCATACCCTGGGTACGCAGGATCAGAGGGATCGAAGCGTCGGGAGGACGTCGCGACCGAGCATGGTGATGGTGGATTCCTGATCGACTGCTGTTGTCTGGATCGCAACGATGTCGGCATGAACATCGGAGATCAGCGGCGCATAGACCTCGACATAGTCGTCTGCTGAGTCGACGGCGCTGTAGAGAGCGAGAATCTCATCGCGGTCCATCTCGTCGGCGCGAATTCGCAGATCCATCGGATCCACAGCCTCGAGGCGACCTGGTGCACGCAACCCGCGCCACGCACCGAGCGTTGTCCACGCCTCATCGGGGTTCGAGGCGCGGATGGACCAGCGGGAAGCGAGGATCGTGGGGGAGCGGCGCCCAGCTGCTGCAGCAGCCTGTAGCGCAGGGTTGATGACCCGCTCGAAGGAATCTTCGGGCTGCTTCACGGACGTGATGATGCCCTCTGCCTTGGTTGCTGCCAGGGCAGCGCTCTTGGGTCCACCTGCTGCCATGAAGATCGGAAGGTTGTGGACCGGTGGGCTGTAGAGCTTGGCCCGGTCGGTCGTGTACCACTCGCCTTCGTACGTCAGCTTCTCCCCGTCAAGGAGGCGGCGCATGATCTCGAGGGCTTCGTTCATTCGTGACGCCCGTTCGGCGTATCTGGGGAACGTGTATCCGAGCGGCCCTTCGTTGAGGTTCTCGCCCGTGCCAACGCCGAGGTTGAAACGGCCGCCCGAGAGTCGGTCAAGAGTCGCCGCCGCCTGAGCCACCACGGCCGGGTGGTAGCGCCACAGGGGCGTCGTGACACCGGTCGTGAGCTCGATGGTTGTCGTTGCCTGTGCCATGGCGGCGATCGTTGCAAATGCAAAGCCGGAAGCTCCGAGGTCATCCACCCACGGGTGGAAATGCTCAGATACCAGCACCATGTCGAATCCCGCCTCTTCGGCGAGGACGGCATGCTGGACCAGGACCTCGGGTTGAAACTGCTCATGTCCACAGAAGTATGCGAATTGCGTCATAGACGAGAGAGTATCGCTTACGCGGATGTCGGGTGTCGAACGCCTGAAAGCTGTGAGCTGTGAGCTGTAGGCCGCGAGCGAAGCGAGCCCAAATCCTTGGGAAACCTTCCGAAAGGCGCGAAAGTCATAGGTACGGCCGATCTTTGGAGGAAGAACAATGCCCGAATACACACGAAAGCTCGTTGCTGAGCTGCTGGGTTCCTATGTACTGCTCGCATTTGGTGGTTTTGCCATCTTTGCAGCCAACGGCGTTGGCGAGGTCATCCCGGGACAAGGATCCCCCCTGATTGTCATTGCCCTTGGGTTCGGGCTCGCCTTGCTTGTCGGGCTCTACGCCTTCGGCGAGGTATCGGGAGGCCACTTCAACCCTGCTGTCAGCCTCGGAGCACTCATCGATCAGCGACTCGACCTTGGGACGTTCGTGATGTATGCAATCGCCCAGGTTTCCGGCGCAATTCTTGCCGGTCTCACGTTGGCCGCCGCCATCTCGCAACGGTTT
>QQUL01000360.1 GCA_008501565.1 Armatimonadota bacterium | reverse complement strand
CCGGCGCTGTCTTCCCGGTATCCGAAGGGTGCTGGCCCGTGTGCGTGACGTTCACGACCGACACATGGACCTCCACCAGTTCCTGCAGGGTCGCTCGATCACCTTTCGCGGCAACTTGCCGCTCGACGAAGGGACGGGCGCGAAGCTGGCGTTGCTCTTCCGGCTCCAGGAGCGGGTCAAGGACCTAGACCGGGTCGAGCTCATGGCGCGCCGCATCGACAATTTCACGACGGAGGAGGCCACCTACTGGTTGAGCCGCATCCTCCACTTCAACAAGCCGAGCAACCGCTGGGCGGTCGCCGGCATGCGCATCATGCTTGGCGGGCTCCCGGGCGATCCAGCCATCACCGAGATGCTACGCGAGCTCTCGGACAGGAATTGAGGCAGGAGCGAGGCGAGCATGACGGAGACATTGACGCAGGACCTGCGGCTGATCGAGGCCGGATTCCCCTGTCACCAAGTGGGTGCCGAGACTCAGCGCGAACGCGGCGCAAGCTCTGCACTCCCTCCGGTGTACTACCTGCATGTTTGGTGGGCGCGGCGTCCCCTAACGCCTTCGCGCGCCGCGATCCTCGGCGCGATTCTCTCGGCCGACTGCGATGTCGGGGAATTCCTCCGAGCATTGGGCATCGCAAAGCCCGTCGCTCAGCTTCCGGATGGCAGCCAGTGGGTGCTCGTCAACCCGACGATGCTGAAGCGCATCTCTTGGGCCGATGATGGGCGGTCGGGAAAGCTCGCCATCGATACGACTGTCAGAAACCACTTCGCCAAAGAGGTCGACCGACGAGCACATAAGCGTACTGAGCTGACGGCGCTGCAAGCTGCGCACCCTGCGCTCGAAAAGAATGCTGTCTTGATTCGGTGGATCGACGACAATACTCCACTCGACGACCAGGTACTCGACGGGAAGTCTGAACTCGCAGTGTCCCTCGAGCTGGCCGATCCAGCGTGTGTGCAGGATCGCATCGCCCTGGCTAAGTCGGATGTCGTCAAGGCATCTCACGGCGGCACGCTCAACATCGATAAGGAGGACCTCTACGGTTACGATCGGGCGTTCAAGAGCGACCCGCCGGCTGCCAGTGAGCAACTGACCGTCCTCGATCCGACGGCTGGAGGCGGATCGATTCCATTCGAGGCGCTCCGCCTCGGCCACAACGTCATCGCGAACGATCTGAATCCCGTAGCGACAATCATCCAGTACGCGACGCTCGACTACCCCAAGCGCTTCGGCTCCTCCCTGCTGACGGACATCGAGGCGTGGGGTGGCAAGCTGATTGACTACGTCGCTGAACGCATGGAACCAGTCACTCCGTTCTGTGCCCTGCCACCTGCGGAGATCGCCGCTCTCGAGCAGCACCTGGCCGATCATCCCAAACTCGTCGCTTCGTTCTCCGGACCCGAGTATGACCAGCAGGGGCTGATCTACTGCCGCGAGGTCAGCTGTCCGCACTGCGGGGGCCGCGTTCCGTTGCTCAACAGTTTTTGGTTGAGCAAGGAAGGCGACCGGTGGGCCGTCCTGCTCACCGTGGAGAGCAACTCCTCGGTCAGTATCGAGCCGTATCGCCTACATGGCGCACCCGACAAGGAGACAGCTGCCAAACTCGACGCTGGAACCGTGACGGACGGCAAGGGGCTCTGCGTCCACTGCCAGCAGGTAATCGACGGAGACGAGATCAAGGCACAAGGTCGCGGCGAGTCGATCCACGGTAAGATGGTCGATCGTCTGTTCTGCGTCGCGGCGGTTCGGTTTCAGCCGAAGCGCAAGAAGTCGGGCCAGCTGGACCGCTACGCGAGCGGCGAGCGCAAGGGCGAACTGAAAACCCAGAAAGTCCGCTTCTTCCGAGCTCCGATTGAAAGAGACCTCGCCGCGATCGAAGAGTCAGCAGTGCAGCTCGAGGCCCGCTGGGACGAATTCGACAAGTTGGGGCTGATTCCGACCGAGGACATCCCTCCTGGCCATAAGACTGGTGAAGAGGGAGGTGAAGGATCAGGAACGGACAAGCCGCTGAAGCTCGGAACGACCAAGTGGCATCAGCTCTTCACGCCGCGTCAGCTGCTGGGCCATCTGACGCTGATGGCAGGCCTGAAGGAGCTGATTCCTCTCATCCTCGAAGAGCTCGGCGAGGATCGCGGTCGCGCTGTGACCACTTACCTCCAGTTCGCCATCGACAAAGGCCTCGACTACAACAGCAGGCAGACGCGTTGGCACTACAGTCGCGGTGTGATCAACAACACGTTCGCGAGACACGATTTCTCATTCAAGTGGACGTTTGGCGAGATGGTGTTTGCCGGCCCCCACTCGGGCGCGAGGTGGACCCTGAGCCAAGTGTGCGACGCGTACCAGGGCATGAGCGAACTGATGGAGGCTGCGCCAGAAGGGGCTGCTGTGACCATCCTGAGTGGCTCGGGTTCTGCGATGAACTCGGTTGCCGACAGCTCCGTTGATGTCGTCGTCAACGACCCTCCCTACTACAACAACGTGATGTATGCGGAGCTGGCCGACTTCTTCTACGTCTGGATGAAGCGGTCACTCGCAGACCTCTACCCGGGATTGCTGGAATCCTACCTGACCGACAAGGTGAGCGAGGCCGTTGCGAATCCTCATCGAGACGGCACGGCTGCTGATGCCGCCGCCGAGTACGAGCAGCGTATGCGGGAGATGTATGCCGAGTGCCATCGCGTTACCAAGGCGGACGGTCGCATGGTGTTGATGTTTACGCACAAGTCCCAGGAGGGTTGGGAGACTCTGACGCGCGCGTTGATCGACAGCGGCTGGACCATCACGGCGACGTATCCTGTCGACTCCGAAGCCGGGCACAGCATGCACATCAGGGACAACGCTTCCGCCGAGTCCTCGATCTTCATCGTGTGCAACAAGCGCAGCAGCGACAGTGCCACACCTGGACTCTGGAAGGCATTCGGTGGTCAGGGCGTTCAGCAACGGATCATCGAGGCAGTGGCCGCCGGCCTGGGCCAGTTCGAGGCCCTCGACCTCAGGCCCGTGGACACGATGGTCGCCAGCTACGGCCGTGCGCTCCGGGTGCTGTCGGAGAAGTGGCCCGTGCTCGACGGGGATGAACCTGTGAGCCCGATCCGCGCGATGAACGAAGCAAGTCGTGTCGTGGCTGAGCACCACATCCGCAAGCTCACGGATGGTCGGCTGAAGGTCGAAGACCTCACGCCTGAGGCTGCCATGGCGTTAACACTGTACGGAATCTGCGGCTTGCAGCAGATCCGATTTGACGAGGTGCTAAACGTGTCTCGCTCGCTCGGCATCGCACTGAACTCAGAGAGTGGTGGATACGACGCCACGCTAAAGAGCATCGGCTATGCGACCCAGGCAAGTGGGAAAGCGACGTACCACGCCCCGCTAATCAAGCGAAATGCCAACTTGCGCCTCGCGCGGCCCGAGGAGCGTAATCCCAAGCGCATAAGCGCGCCGCAGCATGAGTGGGACGTGATGCAGGGCATGATCGCCGCGTATCGCAAGGGCGATGTTCCCGTGGCCAGGGCGTACCTGACGCAGCATGCCGAGGGATCGCAGGCTCGCATCATCGACCTGCTGCGAGTCTGGACGAACGAGGCCGAGGACGACGAGCAGCGGACCGAAGGAGAGGCACTCCTCTTCGGCATGGGAGAGTGACCGACC